>JARGGA010000498.1 GCA_029210805.1 Candidatus Thorarchaeota archaeon | reverse complement strand
AGATCAAGTATCGAAGGACAAGGGGAAGGATGCAGCAAAGACGTTCTCGATGGTTCTTCTTCCAGCATTTGCAGTCGATGGGGCTAGCCCACTTGTCGCGTCACTACTTCTCCTGAACGGATTTCCACAGCAAAGTCTTCTTCTTCTTGGTGCAATCGGAACAATTGCTGCTTTCATTGCCAGTGCGTTCTATGTAAGAGAAACACTTAGTGATTCTATAAAAGAGAAAGCCAAATCTGGGCCAATTGTATCAATACGAGGACTGGGTAGAGATTTCTGGCTACTAGCAATGGGGATTGTTGGCTATGCATTCTCTACGGGGCTCGTATTTTCCTACCTTGGAAATCTTATTGTAAGTGAATGGGGAATCAGCACAGCTTACTGGGGAATCATATGGAGTGTGTCATCACTGTGTGTTGCAGGCTTTTCATATTACGGTGGAAAGGTTGCAGACAAGAGATTGAAACCTGCATTAGCTTTATCACTGTTCGCCAATAGTATCGTAGTAGTTGGCTTGGCTTTTGGAAATGGTATTGAATTCCTATTCATTGTCAATGTCCTTTGGTCATTTCCTATAGTCGTATGGATCAGCTCTGAACGGGCTCTAATTGTACAAGGTGTTACTGAGGAGAAACAGGGACGAGCGCTAGGCACGTACCAAATAGTGATCAGTTCTGTTCAGATCATCTCAATGAACTTTGGTGCGTACATTTGGACGCTTACAGGTAGTCTGAGATTCCTCTATATGGTTGCTGCTGGAATCTCCTTTGTTTCGTTGATACCTCTATCATTTGCTCTCTTGAAAATAAAACTAACACAGCATGAAGAGGATGAATCCGGTCACTTATCAATTGAATCAGAAGAATGACTGAGTACTTCGGTGACATCCACAACCTTAGCCTTATCGCCCAAGAGATGTCCGGTCTTTTGTGCTTTTGTTTCAAGGTATGCTTGGTTGTATTCATTTGTTTCAATGATTAATGGAACTCGCTCTGTGATGATAATCCCATGATTTGATAGTTGTCGCACTTTGTCAGGATTATTAGTCAGAAGCCTAATTGATGTCATTCCAAGAGTGCGAAGAATGTGTGCTGCAACACCATAGTCCCTCTGGTCGGGTTGCCAGCCTAGGGCAACATTAGCTTCAATAGTATCTAGGCCTTTGTCTTGAAGGGCATACGCTTTGATTTTTTCTGTCAATCCAATATTTCTCCCTTCTTGACGCAAATACAAGAGAGCACCTTGACCTTCCTCTTGGATCCTTTTCAAAGATTCCAGTAGCTGTTCCCGACAATCACATCGTTTACTTCCCATGACGTCTCCGGTAAGGCATTCTGAGTGAACGCGTACCAATACATTCTCTTTATTGACTATATCGCCCTTTATTATTGCAGTGTGCTCCTTGCCGTCACACGGGCTTACAAGAGCGCAGATTTGAAACTCTCCGAATTGACTTGGGAGGTCAGCAATTCCTACAAGTTGAACACAGCAATCATAGGGTTCACATCTGTGATTTTTGCTTTCATCAAGCAACAGGTTGATTTGCTCAGTTGAGAGTTTCATAGATTTCAACATCCAGACACCGACCTACAAGATTACCCAGAGATATGTCTTTGGATAAAATCGTCAGTGCTATATGGTGGATTGATAAGCAATAATGTTGCTATCAAGAGGAGATTGTTGGAGATGAAACCAGACGTTACAAAAACTCTGGAACTATCACAGAGTTATCTGAAAGAGAACACGAAGCGCTATGCGTTCAAGAAACTCGAACGAGAAATTGTCAAAACTCAGGTTTGCGTTGAATGTGGAACCTGCGTTTCCAATTGCCCAGTAGATGCACTCACCGGAGAACATGTTGAGGGCCGCTATGTCCCAACACTGACCGGTGATTGCGTATCATGTGGCATATGTTACGCAATGTGCCCAAGAACAAAGATGCTTTCTGAGAACTTAATTGGAGATTTCCTAACAATATGGAAAGCTCAATCCAGTGCTGATTCAGGTACACGTCAAGATGGAGGAGTAGCCTCTGCGCTCTTAGCTGCAGGGCTCAGAAAAGGAACGATAGATGCAGGAGTTGTTGCAATGCATAGTGACACTCCATGGCTTCCAAAGACAGTGATTGCAACTTCTGAAGAAGAAGCACTCAGTTCGGGTGGCACAATCTATATTCATACACAACCAATTGCAGGTATGATGGATGCTTTCAAACAAGGGCATTCAAAGGTTGCAGTTGTAGGAACAGCATGCAATATAGACGCGCTTACACGTCTTGAAACTCATCCTGGAGGCTTTCTATCACAAAGCAAGGATGTTGATGTCACTAAGATAGGTCTCTTTTGTATGGAGTCATTTGATTACAATCGATTGAACACATTTTTGAAGGATGGAGGAATCGAAATCAAGGATGTCAGTAGGATGACAATCGCCAGTGGTAAATTCGTTGTGACCACATCTAATGGTGATCAAGAATGGCCGGTTGCAGACCTTAATGAAGCAGCTGCTAAATCTTGCTCGTACTGCCACGATCTCACGGCAATGAATGCAGACATAACCTGTGGAAATATCGGATCT
>JARGGA010000029.1 GCA_029210805.1 Candidatus Thorarchaeota archaeon | reverse complement strand
GAACGTATGTGAAAGAATTGATCTCTGGAGATGAGGGACGTACCACTCCATCAGTTTCTGAAGTTCTTGGTACGAAATGTCTATGTGTTCAGCTAGATGTGACTGCAATCCATTAGATATCACCAGACCATAATCTTTAAGTTGCTACCCCAGAGGAAATGCTGAGCCTCGGGCATACAGTAGGCCATTTTACTGTTGAACGAGGTTATACACAAGAAGTTGATGCCCTATGGTCAAAAAGAGTCATGGATTCCGTGCACGAACACGCAGTCTGATGAGCAAAAGAGTGCGAACTCGTGGGTTAGGTTCCCTTAGCACGGTTCTAATCGACTATGAGGAAGGCGATCGAGTCAATATTGTTATTGATCCTGGAGTCCACAAGGGAATGCCACACCGAAGGTATCATGGCCTAACTGGTGTTGTGACAGGACAGAGAGGCCGAGGCATCGAAGTCGATGTTAAGCAAGGCAAGGCCATTAAATCACTCATTATTAGACCAGAGCATCTACGTCCAAGTAGAGGTTGAGGGGATAAGGATGCCAAAGGAGATTGTAGGCGAGGAGGAAATACCACTCCCACAGGTCAAGAAGATGCTGGCTAAGCGAGGAAAGGATGGCGAATTATCATTCCAGCAATCAATAACACTTGAGCATGCTTCAACATTCTCCAGAATGGCTCCAGCGGTCGCAGCTAAACTCGTTGACAGACTTATGAAAAACTATGACTTGACAAGGTTTCAGGCGGTACAGATTGTCAACATAGCACCAACAAATGTTGAGGAAATCAAAACAATTCTGGACACAAGATCATCTGATCTCACTGAGGAACAGATGGTAGAAATAGCAGAAACTATAGCAAGTAGCCGGTCATAATGCCAAAATTAGGACATTTATGATAGGTTTCTAGCGCCAAAACTCTGCTTTGCCCGATTGACTTTTATCGTTTCGCGATTTGTAGAGTAGTGATGTCGTCTGATACACCCAGGAGCGAATATAGATGGAGGAATCTCAAAACAGAGCATTCGAATCCCATGGTTATGTTTTGGCAATCATTCCACCGAAGGTTTTTCTACGTGATAATCGCCCCCGAGGTGAAACTGTAGTCCAAGCTGTTGGCGAGAGCTTCTTCACACTCCTCGAATTATCTCCTCGCCATGGAACAACCATAAATCCCCAAGAGAGAGTTCCAATTCACAGAAACGCAAAAGGGAAAATCGACCACGTAAAAAGACGAATCTTCTATGATGACCTAGCTCCAGAGAGTTCTGAGGAACTGCCATTGGTCATCGAAATGATTGTTACAAAACACGAACATAAATTCGTTCAGTTCTTCAATGAAGCAAAACCACTCACTACTAGAATGCATTCTCTTCAACTCCTACCAGGTATTGGGCAGACACTGATGTGGGCAATTCTTGAAGAAAGAAAAAGAGAGCCCTTCAAGAGTTTCGAAGATATCGCGGCACGAACAAAATTACAGCATCCAAAGAAAGTGATAACTGCAAGAATAATCGACGAACTCAAAGAGGAAGTAAAGAGATGGCTCTTTGTCAAACCTCCGCCAAGGGACGAGGATGAGAGAGACCATCGTGACCGCCCACCACCTCGAAGGTAGATGAATCTATCATAGGTGAGTTTTCTGGACGATAACGAGATCCAATCAGAATTGAGTAAGTATTCAGTTAACCCAAGAAAGAAGATGGGCCAGAGTTTTCTGAAATCAGAAAAGGTTGCACGATCCATTGCTGATGCGGCGATGATAGCCCCCACAGATAGTATTCTTGAAATTGGGGGAGGTTTAGGAATTCTAACTCTTTGGCTTGCACGTAGTGCGAAAAAAGTAACAGTTGTTGAACTTGATAAGGGGCTTGTAAAGGCTCTAAAAAACAATCTATCCGATTTTGAGAATGTGGAAGTGATTCAAGGTGATGCTCTAAAAATACCTCTTCCAGATACTGATAAGATTGTATCAAATCTACCATACAGTATCTCATCTGAGATTACATTCAAGTTTCTGAAGGATGTCAAGTTTGATTTAGCAGTTTTGATGTTTCAGAAAGAGTTTGCTCAGAGACTACTTGCCGTTCCCGAAAGCTCTGTGTATTCTAGGCTTTCCATTGATTTTCAATACCTAGGTACGGCAGAGTATGTGAGAGATGTTAAAGCGGGAAATTTCTATCCAGTTCCATCTGTGGATTCAACAATTCTGAAAATCACAAAGAGATCTACAGGTCCTGTCGCAAAGAATCCGGATGTCTTCTTCTGGATGATCAATGGTCTTTATTCGTATCCTAACAAGCAACTGAAAAAGGCACTGAAGATTTGGTTTAAGCGACTTGGTTATCCTAATGCAACTGATATCTTCCTTTCCAAGATTGGGGATTTAGACCCGACATTACGATTACGCGCACTTCCTCTCGAATCCCTCACAGTCATGGCAGATATTGTTCAAAGTATGATTGAAGACGGGGACCTTCCCACAATGGGGTGAAAATAATATGAAGGAGCCTCGATTAGATATCAGAATTAGCTCTGAGGTGTATCCACCGTCTGCAGATACATATCTACTTCTAGATTCTGTTGAAACCAATCCGGATGATGTATTGCTTGAGGTGGGCTGTGGCTCGGGTTATATCACTGTTAATCTATGTGAAAAAGTGATGAAAACAGTAGCATTGGACATATTCGACGCAGCTGTAAGAAATACAATGGAGAATGTAGAGAGAAATCATCTTCAAAATAGATGTGACGTAGTTCAATCGGACTTGTTTTCTGCATTCACATCTCGTTACAAATTCTCATTGATTATCTTCAATCCACCGTACCTACCTCAGGATGAGTTCAAAACTTCTCTTGACCATGCTCTAGTAGGTGGGAAAACAGGGATTGAATTGACAGAAGAGTTTCTGAATCAGGCAGTGGAACACCTGCAGTTAGGTGGAAGGATCTATGTGATAGTTACATCAATATCAGATGTTGAAAAAATAAAGAGTGTGATGACAGATCATTTACTTGCCCCAACAATTGTGGGACAGAGTTCTCTTTTCTTTGAGAGAATATTGGTTCTTAGAGGCATACTTGAGAAATAGGGCGTAAGGAAACCGTTTTATAACAACGCTGAGCAGGGCGGCTGATTACAGCTCGACCCTGAGAGGGAGTTAGATATGTCCACTAAGGAATCAGCTTCAAAGCCAAAGAAGAAACCCGCAGCGAAGAAGAAAGCACCTGCAAAGAAAGCTACTAAGCCTGCTGCAAAGAAGACAACCGCAGCGAAAAAGGAAGTAGAAACTGTTGTTGGAGAGAAAAGCCTGGTTTATGTTGACTATACTGGTAGAACCAAGGAAGACGATTTCTACTTTGATACTACTGTAGAGGAAATTGCCAAGGAAAAGGATATTCACAAAGAGAACGAACGTTATGCACCAATGCTTGTTGCTGTTGGATGGAACTGGCTATTGCAATCATTAGAAGAAGAAATAGTCGGTATGAAAGTAGGAGAAAGCAAGACTGTTGAGATTCCCCCAGAAAAAGGAGCTGGTGCACGAGACCCAAATCTCATCAAGAAAATAGCAATATCCAAGCTTCAAAAACAAGGTGTTCGTGGTTACAAAGGCGAAGAAGTCACCTTCGGACGAGAACGAGGAGTTATCACAGCCGTACTTGGACGTACTGTTAGAGTTGACTTCAATCCTCCACTTGCCGGAAAGACCCTCATCTTCGATGTTACAGTGAAGGAGATTATTTCAGATCCAATAGACAAACTCATCGCTGTTGTGCAGCGAAGGATTCCTGCGATTCCCGCGGAACAGTTCAAGGCATCAATTACAGGAAAGGTCATCACAATTGAACTGCCTAAAGAGAGCCGCTATATCGAGAACATCCAATACGGAGAGATTGGCATTGCTTCAGATGCTCTCAAAGTTATGGAAAAGGCCAAAGAAGTCAGGCTGGTTACCGTATGGCCACGTCCTGAACCACCAAAGGAAAACACAACCTAGTTCAACTAGAAACTCGTTCTGCATGGGGCAAAATTGCTCCATGTAGAGTCGTTTTTGGCATTTTTTTTCATTTTGTGCAACATAGCAATCTTTTAATAAGATTCAACAAAAAGTGCCACTCGTCACTAGTTCTCCGAGACTCAATCTCTTTAATGGGAGTTACTCGATATGGAACATTCAACGCAACCTCCAAATGAACTCAAGACAGGCACAACAACAGTTGGCCTGGTTGGCAAAGACTGCACTGTTTTAGCTAGCGATACGAGAGCCACTATGGGTTTCCTAATCGCAAACAAGACTGCTAAGAAGATACACAAAATCACAGACAGAATTGGCGCAACAATTGCAGGTTCTGTTGCTGATGCTCAAAACATCATGGACCTTCTTCGTGCAGAGTCAAAGCTCTTTGAGATTCAGAGAGGCAGATCGATTCGGGTCAAAGCGTTGACAAAATTGCTCAGCAATATAATGTTTCAGGCTCGAGGAGGTTACATGCTACAGTGTCTTGTGGGAGGATTTGATGACGAGGGTCCACAGGTCTTTTACACAGATTATATTGGATCTGTTTTGCCTGACAAATTCACTGCGACAGGTTCCGGGTCTCCAGTAGCACTTGGTGTTCTAGAGACTGAGTACAAGGAAGACCTGCCAAAGAAGAAGGCTATCGAAATTGCTATACGATCCGTCGCAGCAGCAATTGAGAGAGATGCAGCATCTGGAAACTCAATTCTTGTTAGTGTTATTGACAAGGATGGTTACCAGGAATTAGACAACGAATCTATCTTGAAAATCTGGAAGAGCGAGTAATATTCACTCCGTTTAAACACAATTGAGCTTGTGTTCATCAGATTAACCCTCGGTGGGTTCCAGTCAGCAAGGAGACCATTAGTGGTAATAGTGGACTTATGATAAAGAAGTGATAACCAATGGTTTCTGGCGAAGAAGAAGTTCTAGATATTCGAGAGGCAGTAAAAAAGGCTCTGCCACGGTCAGCTTTAATCAGTAGTGTGGAGTATGAAGGACCTGAAATAGCAATCTACTCGAAGGCACCAAAGATTCTACTTGATGATGGCGATAAAATCAAAGCACTCGCCAGAAAAATGCGTAAAAGAATCGTTGTTCGATCAGCACCTGAAGTCAGACTCTCACATGAAGATGCGGAAAAGGCTGTTCGAGAGATGATTCCTGAAGATGCAGAGATAAGCTCGATCGATTTTGATGATTCGAGAGGAGAGGTCATAATTGAAGCCCAGAAACCCGGGCTAGTAATTGGCCGAAGTGGAAACACTCTCAGAGAGATTACTCGACAGACCTTCTGGCGCCCCAATGTTATGCGAACGCCTCCTATAGAAAGCAAGCTTATCAAGCAGATTCGGTACATAATTCAGTCTGAAACTTCTCGTAGAAATAAAGCATTTAGAGAGATTGGATGGAGAATCCATAGGCAGTCGTTAGTTGAAACTGACTGGATAAGACTTACTGCATTTGGTGGTTTCAAAGAAGTAGGTAGACAATCAATGTTCCTACAGACACCTGAATCCAATATTCTCATCGACTGTGGAGTAAACGTTGGGACTCCAAGCAAGGCATTTCCCCGATTAGATATGCCTGAATTCAATATACAGGAACTTGATGCTGTTATCATTACCCATGCTCACTTAGACCACTGCGGAATGGTTCCATTTCTCTTCAAGTATGGATACAGAGGTCCGGTATATATGACATCTCCAAGTCTGAATCTAGCAACATTGCTACAGCTTGATTACTTGGATGTTGCAGAAAGAGAAGGCAAACTTCGTCCATATAGAGATAGAGATGTGAAAGAAGCAATTCTGCACACCATTACCCTGAACTATGGAGAGGTTACCGATATTGCACCTGATGTTAGATTAACACTCCATAATGCAGGACACATACTGGGTTCAGCAATAATCCATCTTCATATCGGAGATGGCCAATACAATCTTGCATATACTGGAGATTTCAAATTTGGAAGGACCCGGCTTCTTGAACCTGCTACATTCACGTTTCCAAGACTAGAAACCCTGATAGTAGAGAGTACATATGGTCACCCTACAGATAAAATGCATCCAAGACAAGAGGTTGAGAAAAAGTTTGCGGGAATCATATGTAGGACCATTGAACGAGGTGGTAAGGTACTCATTCCAGTACTAGCGGTTGGTCGTGCTCAGGAAATCATGCTAGTGATAGAGGATTTGGTCACAAAAGAGCGCATTCCAAAGATTCCAATCTACTTGGAGGGAATGATTGCCCAAGCTACTGCAATTCACACAGCACATCCTGAGGCATTGAGCAAGAAGATTAGAGAGATGATATTTCATCAAGGGGTGAATCCATTCTTGAACGATATCTTTGTTCAAGTAGACAGTCATGAGCAACGTGAAGAAATCGTTGAAGGCGAACCTTGCATCATTATGGCGACATCTGGAATGCTTGCTGGAGGACCAAGTGTTGATTACTTTAGACTCCTAGCACCTGATGAGAAGAACACACTCTGCTTTGTATCATACCAAGGAGAAGACACGCTCGGACGACGTATTCAGAAAGGATGGAAAGAAGCCAACATGAGAAACCGTGATGGAAAGACACAAGTTGTTCCAGTAAATCTGCAGGTGGTAACTGTTGAAGGGTTCTCTGGTCACTCAGATAGAAAGCAAATTCTCAACTTCATCAAACGAGTCAATCCTGTCCCAGAGAAGGTATTGCCATGTCATGGTGAGGCATCAAAATGTATGAACCTGGCATCAACTATTCATAAATCCATGAATATTGATACAAAAGCACTTGCAGTAACTGAAAGCATCAAACTGAAGTAGACTATCTAAAACTTAACAAATGGCGGCGTTACTATTACGCAGTTATCATTAACTAGAGCAAGATCAGCTCTATAACTACGAGTTTCACCGCGTATTCTTTCAATGATCCGCTTCAACTCGAGATGTGTTTGATCCCCTCCATCGTTGAGTCTACTGATATCTAGAAGGACAATATTTCCATTCTTGATTTGATCTACAACAAAGGGCACATCATCAAGGGATACAAGATTCTTGGACCTTACAAATATCTGCTCAAGCTCCTGCAAGCGTCTACACTCATGAGCTGGGTCCGGTTGGGTATTATCTACAATAGGAGAGAAAATACCTAAACCAGATTGAACAAGGTTTGTCGGCTCTTCATGGGAATTTTCTTCGCCTCTTCGCCTAAACAGATATCGCACTAAGAATCACCTTTACAATCGATAACCGTGATTGAATAAAGAAAAGAGCGAGTATTATCTTCACATCCACTCGAAACAGATTTTACAAAGGATTACTCGGTATTCATGAGTGAAATCCATGACCGAGGCAAAGCTAGAAGAAACAGAACTCGACGATATGCGTTCTCGTCTAAGAGCCCTCGGTAATCGATATGCTATAGAAATTTTAGAAATATTAAGTCCAGAATCAGGTGATATTATTCCTAACATGGGATGGGATCAAATTATAGAGGGCATTCTCGAGCTCATGGGAACGGTTAGGCCGAAACCTAGTAAGAGCAAAGAAAAATCTGGAGTTGAAGCTGAGTATGAACGTAATAAGAAGAAGTTCGCAGCTGGTGGCACGTTATATGAGAGCATGAACAAACTCGTAAAGGCGGGTTATGTTTTATCAAAGGGCAGTAAAGGCAAGAAACAACGGACCTTTATGATAACTCATGAAGGCAGGTTAGCTCTTTCCGCTGTAGACAGCATGCTTGGACCTACCTCAAGAGATACTGAGGTCTATAGAACTGCAAAAACAATTCTTCGTCACAAAAACTTCATCAGATTGCTTCCAGCACAGGAAAAATTTCTAGATGAGGTTACGGATTTTGATAGCAATATTATCATTCAAATGCCGCCTGGGTCAGGTAAAACATTCCTAGCGATGGTAGCAATACTCATCAAACTGGAAAAGGGAATCAAATGTTTGTACCTTAGTCCGTATATCTCAATAATCACTCAGGTAATCAATGAATACGCAGAACTGTTTGAGGACTTAGGCTACTCAGTAATACGTCATGATGGTACTACAGAAAGCATGAATGAATATCTAATGGACACTGATTTGGTTGTCGGAGTATATGAATCAGTATTTTCAGATATACTGAGAAACGATGGATGGACCAAGAAAATTGGACTCACTATTGTTGATGAACTAACTGAACTGGACTCACCAATTGGAGAGATTGATGCAGGAAATCTTGGTACTGATAGAAGCGCAAAACTTGACTGTATGATTACATTGCTGAAACGAAAGTCTCAGATTATTACATTATCATCACGATTTGGCGAAACGGAAGAGGTCGAAAGGTGGCTAGATGCAAGAGTATTCAGACCAAGTGTGCGCATGAATCCTGACGAGTATATTGTCACGCGAGAAGAAGCAGGTATTCAGATTGTCAGCAGTGATGGCACTCAGAATGTACTTCTTCAAAAGGAACATTTCTTGGAATCCATAATCGAGCACATGGGGGATTATGAAAACAAGTCAGTCTTAATCGTAGCGTCATCGAGAAATAAGTCAGAGTGGCTTGCAGGCGTTATTTCTCGTCATTTTTCAAAAAGTATTGACTCAGATATTCGGGATCAAATTATCGGAACCAAGGATAGGATGCCGGTTGCTAGTCAATTACGAGAATTATTGCCATATGGAGTTGCATTCCATCACGCGGGTTTGGGTGCGGATGTTCGTATAAGGCTGGAAGAGATGATTAAGTCTGGTAAGATTAGAACAGTTGTGTCGACAACGGGCATCACAGCAGGCATCAGTTTTCCATTCGATTGTGTCATCATTCTGTTTGACAGGATAATGGACTATCTTGCAGCAAGATCACGGTATCTACAAGTTGCTGGTAGAATTGGAGAATATCATCTTGCGAAGAACGGAGGTAGTGTTTATCTTGTATTTGAAGCACCTTCGCGGAGATTTCAGGATTCACAGAGTTTGGAAGAAACCCTGTTACACCGGCCACTAGAAGCCCTAAACCCTGGTCCTTTATTTCCATCAATACTCGCCAACCTAATGACTAGGCAGGTAGCAAACGGACGCGAATTCACAAAGGAGAAACTGAAAGACGAGATGATGAAAATAGCACACGAAAGCTTTAGAGCGACTCAACATAAGGATTATCCGAATTATATCAAAAAGATGTTTTCAACTCTGTTCTCTTGGCTAGTGAAGAAAAAGGGTGTTGAAGCAACAGAGGGGGGTTTCAAACTTTCTGAGGGAGTAGTAGCAGCGTCACGCTCCGGATTAGATATTATCAGATACCTTGAGGTACAAGGCGATCTTGATACCGTTGAAAACGTGATTTCCGAAAATGTCCTTGTTGACCTAATTCTATCCTTTGGCCTACCTCAGATAATTAGACCCAGAACCTCATATCCAACCAATATTGAACTAAGATCTTCGGGATTAGAAGACCCCAGCGATTGGTATAATCAACTAACAAGAGAACGAAACAAGGTCAAAATAGCAGCTTTAGCAGGATGGATAGAGGAACTAGAGGCGCCACATGTTATTGATGCTGCAAATGAGATTGGTCGTAACATTGTAATAGATGGCAGAGACGTGGGAGGATTGAATATGGACGAGGGTGATTTCGATTCACTAATCGGTATTTGTAGTAGACTAGCCGGCGACCTAAGTCAGTATTTCTCACAACTAAAGAAAACAGATGTTTCAACTCGATTCCACATTTTTAGCAGGCAACTTCGATTTGGAGTCAAATCAGACCTAGCTGAAACAGATCTTCTTGAGATGCAAGTGCAGATTTCAGAGGAAGAACCAATCCCATTTTCCAAACAGAATGCTAGGATACTCCACAATAATGGATACTCATCGATATCAGATATTCTTCGTAAAGATCGGGATCCGGACAAGAAGGGACTTGCGCGGGATAGATTCGCAAAGAACTCTGGGCTGGAAGAAGCCTTTGCAAAGGAAGTGTACAAAGCAGCTTTGGCATATGTGCGAGCAAAATTAGATGATGACGAAGACTAACAATGTTTAGCCTTTGGTAAAATCCCAAAGATGATCGTTCACATAGTGGATTGAAAGAACAGCCTTTCCTTTAGTAGCAGCTCGCATCGATACTGAATCCATCGTAGCTTGACCTACTGCAAGCGGCTTGCCATGTTTTTCATCAACTATTGCGACAACAGAGTCTTCGAGTATATCATCATCGATTTTTGTTATTCCTGGACGCATAATATCGGCACCGTTTACAACATACCGTATTGCACCCATATCAACGGTTATTTTTGGAATAATCACCATTCCTTTGAGTAGAGCATGCAGAGAGGGAAATAGTGTTCCATTTTTCTCAAAGAACAAAATTTCATTCCTAAGCATCAGAATACGTGTTCCATCATCGAGAAGTCCGGTTTCAAATTGCGATTTCTCATCGAGTTCTTTAACCTTACAACCCAATGCATTCTCAATTCGGTCAATCTCTGCCTTCTGCTCTTTCTTTTTCAGATGATGACGCTTTTTGATTTTCTCTATCTTTGGCATCACGGAATATCTAGGTATGCACCCTTTTGAAGGCACCGAAATACTCTGTTTATGTGACATTTACGAAAGGGTTCCATCGTCATGTTTTTAAGCCAAGCCCAAAGACTAGCGCGAACGTCGTGGGCAGAAAGCCCTCGAATGTTATTCTTCGGTGATTATAATGAGTAATCGGCCTATGGAACTCCTTCAGAAATCAATTGGTGGACACATCCTTGTCGAACTGAAGGGAAATCGAAAACTCAAGGGAAAACTACGTGGTTTTGACCAGCACCTGAATCTCATTATCGAGGATGCCGACGAGGTATACTTCGACCCTGAAACCAAACAGGAATCCGTTGAATCAGTTCAGACAATCATTGTGAGAGGCGACAACGTCGTCATAGTAAGCCCGCCTCCAAAACCACCAAAGAAGAAACAGGAGTAAACACCAATGGGAAAAGGAACTCCATCCAAAGGTAAAAAGAACAATCCACATCATATTAGGTGCCGACGATGCGGTAGACGCTCATACCACGTAAGACACAAGCAATGTGCAGCCTGCGGCTTTGGTGCTTCAAGCAGACTTCGTCAGTATGCATGGGCTCACAAGAACGTCCATGGCACACGAATTCGTGGCTGATAATATTGGACTGTGCCCATTGAAGGGCACTAGTCAACTCTATTTCTGATTATAGTTTTTTCAAGTCCAATCCCACATCTTGATACAGATCACATTGCCCAAGATATTTCCTTCTGGAGTTGCGAGTTTCAGAGGCCAGTCTGGTTCATCTAGAAGAACCCCATTCGCCCAACCGGCAATAATGATACTAGCATTCCCAGCTAGCTGAGCTGACGTAAAATTCACACAGTTGCCTAATTCATCATAGATTGAAACATTGTATCCAGAAACAGCCAGTGAAACGTTGAATGTATAATGAGTGTCATCTCCCCCATCCATCGAGGAAATAATTGTCCAAAGAGGTACACCCTCGTATAGAACACCATCATAAGTTACTCCAGTTCGATGGTGTGGACAAGAAGCCAGAGAATAGTATTCATCGTGTGTCATATTCCATGGTTGAACTCCTGCTAGTTGCAAATACCAAGGCTCCACTTCGTCTATCAGAGTGATATTAACTACGTATTTCGCCCAAAAGTGTCCATCCGAGAGATAGTTCTCATTCAGTGTAGCGACTCGAAGAGGACCACCATCTACAAGAGGTTCGCCCGCCTCATGATAAGCTAGAATCAACGAAAACTGATTCACTCCAGCGGGATTTCCGGATTGATCATAGGAGTCGAATACACCATTGACTTGGGTACGATTGTAATATGTGGTGTAACCATCGTCTGCAATTACCTCTATTGTATATTCAGCTGGTAATACTCCCGTTTGGTTGAGTAGATATTCAATGGAAACCCCAGTATACTGAAATGGACCAACAATTGTTCCAGTTGATTTCATATACCCGCCCATTCCTGTCTCAGATGGTTGCACCAGTAAATCATCCCAAGAGTAACCAACAACAGAACTTCCTCTCTTTATGGTAAGAACGTCAGGTTCTGGTTCAGGCCTACTCGCTATAACTATCTCAGCTACGTTACTAACTAATTTGGGACCTGCTGCACCTGCTGAAAACTCTGAATCAATGACAGTTGCTGCATCCGCATTTGAGAAATGCCCATCTTCAGGAAGAAACATAATCCTAGGGCCATCCTCAAATTCAGGAATTGAGGTTCCATTGAATGAATATGCAAGAACCATATCACCTTGTATCGCATACTCTGTTGTGTTGGGATGTACATTTGAATACGTGAACATTTGAGAATAACCATCGGTAGCATTGACAGTGATGATTTCATCAGTAGCCATTCCACCAACAAGACTGAGAATATCTGAGATTCTTGCACCAATATACGTACCGGCACCTCTAGTATTGTTGTAGGAATTCTCGTAAGATCCAAAAGCCTCGACTGATGTAAAGGAAAGAAGTTCGTTCATTGTCAGTGTATGTGTTGACCCTTCACTGCCTTCGATGTCAATCACAGGTTCGCCGATTCCCTGGGTCTGTAAAAATACAATAGCTGCAACTGAGCCAGCTGCAACAATGATTACAATTGCTAGTATCGCATAGAGCTTTGTGGTATCTCCTGTGAATCTCATAGATTTCACCCCGTCGTTATGTTTTTACGTTCCTGTCGGTCTGAGATATAAGGTTTAGGGAAAGTAAGAAACAATCCCAAGAGCGGAAAGAATGCAGAGAACTAGGTAGGCAATGATTCCTATTCCAACAAGAAAATCAGTCAATCGCCACTCTGATTTCCTTACATATGCTCTTTGGTGCGAGAACCCAAACCCTCGTCCATCCATTGACATGGCAAGCACGTCCACTCTGGAAAGTGCAGATACTATGAGTGGAAAGAAAGTGTATCGCACTGTTCGGATTATCTTTCTAATACTCCCTACATCTGATGAAAGACCTCTTGATTTCTGAGCCATTCTCACAATTTGATTTTCAAGATCAAAAAGAGGGAGAAATCGAAGTGCAAGAATGATTGCGAAAGTGTACCGATACGGAATTCGAAACTGGGAAAGGGAGTGAGCTAGGAGTGTTGGGTCTGTAATTGATACAAATAGCATGCTAGAAAGGACAATCAGCAGAAACCTGATAGAAATGATGAAACCTCTCTCAACACCAAATGACGTTACAGGAATTAGAGGTCCTAATGTCCCTATTTGCGGGACTAGGAAGAAGAAGATTATACCGTTTGGCGCTACAAGAATCTGAACAATGAACATCAAAATTGAGAATATCAATAGGAACTTTGTTCTGCCCTTTGACAGTTTTAGCTGGACACGTGCAATCAAGAAAAATATCAAAATTATGAGAAGAAGTATAGCACTGAACACCAGATTTGGGAATATCATAATTCCAAGAGTTAGCGAGAGTAATCCAGTTAATTTCAATAGAGGGTTCATTCTATGTAGCACAGAGTCACCAGGTGCATAACCTATACCTGACCTCACCCGGTTGCACCTCCACTAATCGCATACTCATGATAGCCATTCTTACCGAGCCAATCAAGTACTGTGATTGGAGGCCCATCAAGCAAGATACTCCCTTTCTCCATGAATATAATCCTGGAGCATGTATTCACAGCAATTCTTGGATTATGAGTTACCAGTATTGCCGCGCCACCTCTCTTAGCAATCTCTTGCATTCTCTTGATTATGAAATCACGACCTTCAACATCCTGACCAATGAATGGCTCATCAAGAAAGTATAGATCCGGATTGAAGAAGCATGTAGCGGATACATTGAGTCTACGTTTCTGACCATGGCTCAAAGAGAAAGGATTTTTCTCCTTATCATCGGATAATCCAGCCTCAGCAAGCGCGGTATCTGATTTATGCTCAAATTCAGTACCTAGTTCAAGCAAATCTATTGCCAATGCTTGGTCTTTTGCAACAGTTCTCTCGAAAATCTGGTGGCTTGGATTCTGAAAGACTACGGCAACCTTCCGACCCATTTCTTTTCTCTTCATCTTCTCTATTGGGACTCCTGAGATGGTTATTCTCCCCTTGTGTGGTGAAAGAAGACCAGCCATCAGTCCAAGTAGAGTGGATTTTCCAGATCCATTGTCACCCATGATTGCGACTATCTCACTAGGTCCAATAGATACTGATACATCGTCCAATGCACGACGTTGTCCATATGCGAATCCAAGATTCTCAGCTACCAGTAGAGAGTTCTGTGTGTAGGAAGGAATATCATGAGTGAATAGTTTAGGTGGCGTGTAATTATCCTGAAATGGGCCCAGATTTCCATCAGTTAGAGTAAGAATCCTATCTGCAAGTGAAATGAGCGTATCAAGATTGTGTTCGATAATTAGTATTCCAATATTTCTTTGCTTGAGTTCATGTATCACTTCTCGCAATAGGATTGCGCCTTTTGGGTCAAGGCTCGAAGTTGGCTCATCGAAAATGATGTATTCTGGTTTACATGCCAATATCGATGCAATGGCAATTCGTTGTTTTTCCCCTCCAGATAGTGCATATGTTGTACGCGTGGCTAGATGTTCTGCGCCAACCTCCTTCAAGTATAAGGGGATTTCATGAAGAATTTCTTCTGGTTCCATCATGTAGTTCTCTGGTCCGAAGGCAATTTCATCAGCTACCCTCAATGTGCAGATTTGGTTTTCAGAATCTTGTTGAACAAGCGCAACTCTTCTTGCAATCTCAGACATCTTCATGTCTTCATACTGGTCGCCACCAATGGCGATAGAGCCTGCTTGGACTCCTTGAATCAGATGTGGAATAAACCCAGAGAGGCACTTGGCTAATGTGGATTTGCCTGATCCAGTAGAACCAGATACAATGACAATCTCACCAGGATGCAAAGCAAAATCTAATGATGTAAGTACCGGTCTTAGACCATCATATGAGAAATCCAGGCTCTTTGCTTCTAACATAGAATTCCCCTAACCGACTTGAAGCGTTGTTACCATTTGGACCCAATAGGATCCATCATAATTTGGAGCTATTAGCCAGAGCCCGCCACTATTCTGTGTTAGCAATAACTGTGAATCAACCATCACCAATGAAATCTCAAAGGACATGGAATATCCATCCCGAGCTAACACTTGAAGATTTGTTGCTCCAGATTGAAGACCAGCTGCTTCCAGAATTGTACTGACTAACACTCCTGTATAGTTGGCAAGGGGCAAATGTGTATAGGCACCAGTCAGCTCGGCTTCGATTGTCACTACATCACTGCTGAAATCGCTTTCTCGATACGTGTAAGGATTGTCAACAAGGCCCACAATCTCACAAGACGCAGGGTCAGCCAACAATTTTGCTCCTGTTGTGAGATAGAACAATGATCCCAGGGAAATGAAGAGAATCAAAAGTATTGCAGGAATGTTCCGACCTACTATGGAACGGGAGGTTCGTGGCTGAATGATAGGTCGAACACTATCAAAGTTATTCGTCAATACATCTGTGTCTTTCAAGAACTCAAGGGTTTCCCATGCAAAATAACCTGCAAAAATCACTCCGGAACAAAATGCAAGTGTGGTTATGACAGCAATATACAACCATGCAACGCCAGCAAAATAGACAACCTGAAAGACAATTACATTGGCAGCAGAAGAAACTCCTGCACCAATCCACCACACTATCCTAGATTCTGTTGGAGGTTTGCCTAACTTGTCCCCAAACTCTGCCACTAAATCTATGATTATACCTTGAATTAGAGAAACTAACACAATCACAATTCCATGGGTACTTCCTGTGAACAGCTCGACAAACCCTTTTAGATAACCACCGAATGTACCAATACCACGTTTTGGTTCAATGATTCGAATGAGAACAATCCAAAATACGTGAAGGCCAGCAAGGAATTGACCAGCACCGAATGGTACACCCAAACTGAGATTGATCAGATTCCCGAGATAGCCGATGAAAGTACTCATCGCTCCACCTAACGATGCCAACAATGCTACAGTCACAATTCCTCGAGTGTCAATTGGACCTAGGTCATTCATGATCCAATCACCTCGATTACTGATACATATCTAACCCATCTTGCACCAGCAGATGGATACACATTCCATCCCTGTCCCGGGGCAGAAGTAGCCAAACAGTCTACACCACTATATGCACCATCAGCGGGCATCATTATTATGCGCATTCCATCAGCCCAGTTGGGTACAGATGTTTCATTGTATTGGAATGCAAGAATCATGTCACCTTGATATTCATACCATGAACTATTCGGGTAAACATTGGCATAGGAAAATGTCTGCTCGAACCCGTCGGAGGATATAATTCTCAAATTCTGACTCTCTGATAACCCTCCAACAATCTCAACTATATCACTAACCAACACTCCAACATAGTCGCCTTTGCCACGCCAATTTCCAAGCTGATTCTCGAAAGATGAGAAGCCAGTAACCTGCGTAAGTGAGGATAAATCATCCAGAGAAAGCGTGATGTCTTCTTCATTTGCTTTCAGCAATATATGACTCCGGTCTATTGATGGTGTTCCCAACAATACAGGTTCTATTTCAAGCCCCGTGGAGCTGATTTTTACTGTTACATAATGGTAGATCCCGCCATCTTCCTCAGATGCAGCGAGAGAAGCACCAGCACCACCGGTAATGACGTAACGAACACCATTGACAATAATGTCACTGAACATGTGGATGTGACCTGAAAACACAACGTTGACATTTGCTTGTTCGAAGAGCGTCATCAAACGAGAGGCTGTTGTTGAATTTTGAAGTGTATGATTCTCCCCTGACCGTGGATTGAATGGTGGGATATGAGTGAAAACAAACTTCCACTCGGTATCTGTATTTAGCAAGTCATTCTCTAACCACTGATATGTTTCATCGTCAACATCACCTTCGGATGTATCAAATACCGAAAAGTGCGCAGAATCAAGATCAAATGAATAAGAGGATTCGCCAAAGTGTTCAGTGTACCTGGTCCTACCATCCAATCGAATATCATGATTTCCGGGAGTGGTGTAGAAAGGAGTAGTCATTCCAGAAATAGTATCAAGTACATCCTGATACTGGGATTCCTGACCAAAAGGTGTCAAATCGCCGCAATGAAACACCATACTTGGATTATTTTCATTTGCAGCCGCAACAACTTTGGCAAGCCCTCCTTGATAACCTTGAGAATCTCCGAGTACATAGAACGTTAACGAGTCGGAGTCCATTGAATCAAAGTACCAGAGTGCAGACACGCTTAGACTAACTGTAAGAAGAATGCCAATAGTAATGATTGCCAAATTCTTGCGATTCATCACTCGAATATCACCTGAGTATAGCATTGATGTGTTTGACTGTACATGTCGAGTGGTTAAAAACAGGAATATGAATGTTGGGAATTGAACCTGGCTATAGAGGGATTCCGTTTTTCTGGATTTGGTTGGCCAAGTCGGACAATACTTCAGACTTGCGCCATTGTGCGGTTTGCTTCAACGTTTCGGAAATTACGGAAATGTAATCTTTGTCAATATCATGGGTTCGTTCAATTCCTTTCAGTTCCAGATACTTGTCGAGAAGGTTCCAGACCATAAGTCGCTTTCTGGGATCATTGATAGGATCTGTATCAAGAAGACTTGCTGCAATACCTCCAAGATCCACGGTCCAATGCCCTTTGCTTGCCTCCTCAAAGTCAACACCGAATAGTCCATCGTCGGCAACTATGAAGTTTCGTAATCTTGGATCACCTTTGAGCAGAGGTTGGGACCTATGAAAATCATAGTACCAATGAGCCAAATCATCAATGAGCGCGGCGTCAAATGTACGATGTATTCTATCAACCAGTATCTCTCCTTCGATGTAATCCAGAAGTAAGACTCCATCTTTAGCTGCTATAATCTTTGGAACACTGAGTCCATTTTCAGCACTTTGTTTCAACAATTTGAGTTCTACATCATAGTTGCCTGTGACAAATGCCTTTGCAATAAGATTTACAGTTTCTTGACTACCAAAAGGTTTCAGAATAAGATGGAGAACAACATTCTTCTTACTTCGTAGACGTACGTTTTCGATTACTTCAAAATCCGGTCCTACTAGACCCTCAATAAGTTTCTCGAGTGTTTCTAATTTAGAAGACTGCAGTGGGTTTTCGTCCACTCCATAAATAGAATTATTTCGTCTGTCAAATACAGGCATAGCAGTTCTGAGAAGGCTCTTTATCGCTATTAGTGTGACGACTCGAAGAAATAATCATTGCAAAACAAGATGCTCCAATTCAAAAAGTAAAAGTGCTCAGAAATCATGGATATTATGAGGAATGATGCGGAAAAAGACTGAGAACAGGGAGAAGGGTTGCCAACAGCTGCAAGAAACCTATACAAAGTTGGACTTTCCTTTAATGAATGTTTTAAGAAAGAACGAAACCTT
>JARGGA010000497.1 GCA_029210805.1 Candidatus Thorarchaeota archaeon | reverse complement strand
ATGAACTGATGTTTAGAGATAGAGTTCCAGACATTCCAGTTGTTGTTCCTGATACAAGGTCAGTATATGTAAACTCAATAGTTACATTGTCACGCCATTGACCTGGTGCGAATGATGAATGAGTAAGCTGTGTAGTTCGTAGAACAACAGAGACCGTGAAGGATTGAGAGTCAATTGACTTGTAGAATGGTTCTCCATCCCAAGTGATATTCAAATGAAGTGCGAATGCTCCTAGTCCGCCAAGTGAGGAAGTGTCTATTGTCAATTTAAACAAGCGACTGGTGGAATCATAAGTAAGAACGTAGCTAACGTACCCTTCGTTGATATCTATACTCAGAGAACTTGAATTTGCAATTCGCGTCGTTGAGAGAGAATCAATGAAACCAAACTCAAAGACTGAGGACTCACCATACGGAGCACTCTGAATTGGAGAAGGACTGACATAGGTAGGGCGACCTAGAATTACTAGAAGCACGGTCATTGTTTGATTCTCGTACAATGGTGAAGATCCGCTCTTCCACATGAAATCAATCTGGAATGAGAATGATCCAAAATCCCCGAAGTATGACGTGTTCAATCTGAATTCATAGATTCCCGTGACTCCAAGTTCAGCTACTTGGAAATTAGCTTGAGTAACAGGATGTCCGCTTGTTAGTGGAGATATGCTAAACAGAACATTTCCGCCGCCATAAGAGCTATTCGAGATAGTTGTGCTATTTATTTCATCCCAAAAGACCACGGTAAATGTGAAGTTGTTAAGATAGTAGGTGGCCGTTGGAACTAATTCCAAGGACAAATCAGTTTCAGTTCCTAGTATTCGAACTTGGTCCTCGAGTATCTGACTCTGATATTTCTCCGGGGTGCCTAACCATTCAATTAGTATTGTTAGGTTTTTCACCCCAGTTGTACCCCATTGATTGCTGGGAATGGTTATGTTATAGTGACCAATACCTAGTACAGAACTAACCGAAGTGTAGTAAAGAGATGTTACACCAGGAGATGTTACGGTCACTTGAACCAGACCACTGATATTGTTAATTCCTTGCTTGAGATCTGTATCCTCAAAGAAGACAGTTACAAGAATGTTCTGTCCATAGGAGGTTTGTGCCGTAGGGTCATCAAACGCTAACTCTGTCTGATGTTTTTCAACTCTGAGTTTCACCACAAATGTATGGTTCTCATAATTCACACGCTCCATTGTGAAGTTCAAGGAAACCCATTCGTCATCAGGAGTAAGTGTGTCGCTCAGCGATGTTTTAATCGTAACATTATAGATACCACCGCCGGTATGAGAAATCGTGTAGTTATGCCAATCACACGTGATAAAGCTGACACCATCAGTTATGGGGTCACCTGAGAGAGTTTCTTTCCATGTAACATTGAATGATTCAGATTCTCCGATTGGAATAGAAAGCTGATTGGAGGAGATTTTCTTTGTTGTGTAGATTTCGGTAATATCAACCAGCATGGATTCAGTTTGAGGTTCAACAAAAGGTGCGCTGGCATTTATAATAACTGTATATTCATATATTGCAAGTCCAGTAACATCAAGAAGGAAGTCATATGTCCCATCGAGGTTATCAGTGACTGTATATGGACCAGTCCAGTTGCAAGTCAAAGTGGCGCCCACAACGCCAGTTCCATTACCAGCATTTCCATTAACAAAACTCATTGTGAATGATTGATCGGTTCCTACTGAAGCGGAAACCCCCGGATACTGCGGAGACGTCAGAATCGAAGGATAATTCACGTTGAGGGTTATTGCACCTATCAAACCATCAAAGTATGATAATGTCCAATCCAAGTCGATAGTGAATTGACCCTTTCCAGGTATTGTTGGAGATGATGCGTTTAGAATCGCAGTATACTCACCAGTTATCAAACTCTCGAATGTCCCAGTTGTTGATTCAATTGAATAGTTCAACTGACCTCCTTGAATCAGAATGTCACTATCCGTATCGTTTACTTCAAGTATAATCAACACAAGCTCGCCATATGTAGCATTTGTTTCCCAAGTGCTAACAGCATCATTCGGGTACGTTATCAACAACTCCGTTGAATGAGTTACTGTGAACTCGCGACGGTAGAATCCTGTATCATTCCAATGGCCACCTAGGTCCCAGTTATTCGTGGAAACCTGAATCATCCATTGACCTGCGGAGGAATTCATACCATCAAAATTCAGGTATTCTGATTCAGCATACCCCATGCCATCAACAGTAGTATTCTCTGAATACCAGATCGAGCCTGTGGGATCGAAAACAGTGACATTAGCAATAGCACCGGCATTTGCCACTCCAACATTAGCCTGAATACGTGTAGTATTTCCAGCTCTTAGATTCACATCTGAAACCCAGGAGGTTGTCTCCGGATCCTCAACAAGAGTTGCTGTCACCATATTTGCTGAGTAACTGACAAAACGCCAATACCCTTTCATGTTGGATGTAATCTCGGATGCAGATATATTGAGAAGACCAGCTGTCTCTGTGACATATGTCCATTGCAAAACGGTAAGATTATTCGGTGCAGTTCCAGGTCTAGAGATAGTTTGCACATCCCTGCCTGTTGGGATTGATATATTG
>JARGGA010000496.1 GCA_029210805.1 Candidatus Thorarchaeota archaeon | reverse complement strand
CTAGAGTCTGTGGTATCCCAACCTTTTTCAGAATGGCGGCACCTGCAAAAGCCAATACTATTGCGGTACCAAGTACAAATAATATGTCTTCAAGTATTAGTTCCTGCAAGAGAAGGCTTCGCTCCGTTTTTTATATCGATAATCGCTAATGGTAATGAGAGTCCTTTAAGATGTTGTCATATCGGACCTAATTATTAGATAAGCAAATGCCTATTTTAAGAGATGGTTGTCTTTTGAAAGAAATCGCAGGAGGTCTGGAGAAAGCAAACTTCACAGAGAGGCTTGATAGCCTTGCAGATTTCTCTTCCATGCTTGACCATGTTATAGTTCATGGAGTAAATGCAATTCTTGGGAATAGTCTCTTCAAGCAGAATCTGTGTCTTCTCACGTGTTGTTTCCTTAGGTATTAGACCTAACCTCTTACTTAACCTCCACACATGTGTATCGACTGGAAGGGTTGCCTTTCCAAAGCAAAACAATAGAACAATAGCAGCCGTCTTTGGGCCAACTCCGTGCAAGGATGTCAGCCATTCGGTA
The DNA here is from genome assembly GCA_029210805.1 of Candidatus Thorarchaeota archaeon. Lineage (GTDB taxonomy): Archaea > Asgardarchaeota > Thorarchaeia > Thorarchaeales > Thorarchaeaceae > MP5-2226. The sequence goes on along the minus strand of JARGGA010000496.1, from coordinate 2,046 downwards.
GCCTCCTTCACAGACATTTCTTCTAGATGTGAGAGGTCGAGTTTTCCAACTCGTTTGATAACTTCGGATAACGTTGCTTTGATTCGTTTTGCCTTGACCCGGAAAAACCCAGAGGATTTGATAGCCACACCAAGATCCTCTTCGGAAACTTGTAAAACCTCCTCCCAAGTTGGATAAGTCTTCTTCAGATTCTCATATGCTCGAAACATGTTGACATCGTTTGTATTTTGGCTCAGGATTGTTAGGACTAGCTCATCTATCGGTTCAAATCTTCTCTCTACTATTTTGTCACCATAGTTATTTATCAGCCTTTTACAAATCAAATTTGCCTTTCTTTTCAGGTTCAACGATTATTATTCTCCAAGGTAATGATGCCAGAACGACCACTCCGGTAGTCTTTAGTTCTCTTATATCACCAGAGTGCCGAGCTACTATGAAAGTTGTTGTTATTTACGAAAGCACCAGGGGCCGCACAAAATCTATGGCTGATGCAATCGCAGAAGGTGTTGTGGCGGCTGGGAAAGAATGTGAAGTTGTGGACGCTAAGGACTTCAATGGAATCGGTGATGCTTGTGCAATAGCAGTTGGAAGCTCAACAAGAATGAAACATGTACTGCCGAAAGTAAAACAGGTCTTATCTGGATTTCAATCATTGAATGGAATCCCTGCTGCAGCTTACGGTTCATACGGCTGGAGCGGTGAAGCTCCAGGAATAATTGCTAAGCAATTGGAGGAGAAAGGCGCGAAATTGGTAGAAGGACAACCGATTAGTGCCAAGGATTATCCAAACGAGGAAACATTGAACAAGTGCAAAGACCTCGGAAAAACTCTGGCGGACGCGTGCCGGTAGGCACTGGTCCAATAATGGTTTAATACGCAAACCTTATCATTAACGACCTTGGGGCATACGAAGGGACGGCAAAATGGGATATATGCGAAGAGTGACCTCATATGCTCTAGCTTACAAAAAACTGTTCTTTGGATTTCTCGCATTTGCAGGGATTGGACAGATCTTCAATATCCTAACTCCACTTGTTATGGTCGACATAATTGATACCGTGATTTACGGAGGGCAGCATGACCAACTAATCCCGCAAGTACTCCTCTATTTCTCACTGGCAGTCCTCTATATGATATTCGACATGGCAGGGAGATATGGGTCTGCTATTCTTGCACAGAATGTAATCTATGACCTCAGAAAAGGTCTCTATGATGCTCTTATGGAGAAAGACATGGCTTTTTATGATAAGGAAGAAACCGGACAACTTCTTGCGCGTGTTACAACAGATGTGACACAGATGAGGGAATTCATGTATTGGGGGTATAGAGTCATCTTCATCGGCATCGTAATGACCATTGGAGTATACATTGCAATGTATACTCTGAGTCCAATTCTGACAGGGTATATGCTATTGATCATTCCCGTCATGGTTTTCTTTATCTATAGTTTTGCAAGGAAAGTGCGACCTGTCTTCTATAAATCACGAGAGCAATATGGAGACCTAAGTTCGGTCCTAGCAGAGAATATTGTTGGTATGAAAGTAATCAAATCATATGCTGCGGGAGATAGAGAAACCAAACGAGTTGAAGAAGAGAACAGAAAGTTCACAGATACGAGAATTGAGGCTTTCAGACTCTTTGCATTATACAGACCATTACTTCCCACTCTCTTTGGATTGATAACCGGGCTACTGATCTATGTGGGAGGATATACCTACATTCTTGGAGACCTCTCCTATGGAGTGTTTGTGGGATTTGTAACCCTGATTGGAATGATGATGCTGCCAGCTCGCTTCCTATCGTGGTCTGTCGGTATGTATCAGAGAGCGTCAGCCTCTGCAGAAAGAGCGTTTTACATCGTAGATCATAGAGATACAGTCAATGATCCTGAAACTCCCATTGAACATGAAATCAAAGGACAGGTTACCTTTGAACATGTATACTTCAGTTATTTTGGTGGCGACTATATTCTCAAAGACATCAATATGAAGGTTGAACCTGGACAGGTTGTAGCACTACTTGGCGGAACAGGTTCAGGAAAAACGA
>JARGGA010000495.1 GCA_029210805.1 Candidatus Thorarchaeota archaeon | reverse complement strand
ATTGTATAGAACCATATCCAGACCATTATCAGATATTCCACAATGATGCACCTATAGAATCCGATGATTGGGATGGCAGTGTGACAGAAGTAGCGACAACAACAACGACCACTACAACTACAACTACTATTACTACAGAAACAACGACTGAAACTACAACTTCGGATACAGGGACCACGAACACAGACGAACCAAATCCCTTTGCGGATATGTCCGTTTATTTGATTCCAGGTCTTGCTATCGGAGCTATCATTATCGTGATTATTGTCATTGCGCGGAGAAGAACATAATCACTATGAAGTCGCTTTCCGTTGGCCCTTTATGCACCAAAGAACATGTCGACAAGGGTAACACTCAAATGTAACCAACTAGGGAATCGGCTCAGTCAGCCTTAGAGGAAAGGCCGAGACCATAATGTTGGTGCTTTCTCATGTTGAAGGAGTTCTCCTACGAGGTACCTAAGATCGAGCGCGGATATGCCAGCCAGACGCTCTATGTAAACGTGGGCACAAACGAGATCAAGATCAAACCAGTGGATGACAAGATGAAAGAAACATTCACCGGTGGAAAAGGATTTGATCTCTGGCTCATGTGGAATGGACTTCCCAAAGACCGTGTCGTGAAATGGGATGATCCTGAAAATGAAATTTGTATTGCAACGGGACCGCTGGGTGGTGTCACTCAATATCCTGGTGCAGGCAAGTCAATTGTCACGTCCATCTCTCCAATGACAGGTATCCCTATCGACTCCAATGTCGGAGGATACTTTGGGCCCCATCTCAAATTCAGCGGGTTCGATGCAATGGAGCTTCAAGGAAAGGCAGACAAAGACGTATACGTATTCATTGATGGCGATAAGGGGAAAATATCGATTCATGAGGCCACAGACCTTCCTGACACTGCCTATGAGATAACACGTGTACTCAGTGAGAGACATACTGAGAAAGAAGGAAAGGATATGTCAGTTGTGACATCTGGTCCAGCTGCAGAACATGCTTGGATGGGTTGCCTAAACTTCTCATGGTGGGACATGCGTCGAAATGTACCTCGCTACAAACAAGCAGGTCGTGGCGGGATTGGTACAGTCTTCAGAAACAAGAACATCAAGGCACTAGTCTGCAAGCTTGACAAGATTACCATTGACATGAATGGTCCAGCTGATGAAGAAGGAGTCAAGGCAGTTGGAAGAGAACATTCTAGCGAAATTCTTGAACTCGACAAGGTTCAGAATAGGATGAGAGTAATCGGTACTGGTCATCTTCCAATCATCATGGATGAATTCGATCTCTTACCAACGCGCAACTTTAGAACAGGTGGTGACCCAGAAGCCAAGAATCTTTTTGGTGATGTTTGGGAGAAGCTATTCAGCAATCCAGGCAAAGGCTGGGACGGCTGTTGGAGACCATGCGCTATCAATTGCTCACATTGCATCGAGGGCTTTCAGCCAAAAACAGGTCCATTCAAGGGGCAGAATGTTGTTGTAGATGGTCCCGAGTATGAAACTATCGCAGGATGCGGTTCGAACCTTGCAATCTTTGATCCACATTACGTTGCCGAGCTGAACTTCTATTGTGATGCTTATGGAATTGATACAATCTCATTTGGCACAACAATGGGATTCGTTATGGAACTCACCGAAGAAGGGCACATTGATGAGGAAGCAACTGGAGGCCACAATCTCAAGTGGGGGGCCGCGGAAGAAGTGCTCGCAGTTCTGCACGAGATGGCTGAAGGAAAGGGCTTTGGTGGCGAACACTTCGGCAAGGGTACACATTATCTCAAGAAGTATTTCAGCGACGAGTTTCGTGTAGACGGATTTGTGATGCATGATATAGGTATGGAACACAAGGGTCTCGAATACTCAGAATATGTTACCAAGGAGAGTCTTGCACAGCAAGGTGGTTATGGCTTGGCTCTGAAAGGGCCCCAGCACGATGAGGCTTGGCTGATCTTCTTGGATCAGGTTCACAACTACATACCAACCTTTGAGAACAAGGCGGAGGCTTTGCATTACTTCCCGATGTGGCGAACTTGGTTCGGTTTGAACGGGCTATGTAAGCTCCCTTGGAACGATGTCGTCCCTGCAGATAACAAGGAGTCTTCTGAACCCGCAAAGGTACCAAGGCATGTGGAGTTCTATGCTCGATTCTTCGAAGCAATGACAGGTAGACCAACAAAGGGGAAGGACCTCATTGCTATGTCAGAGAAGGTGTATAACTTCCAACGTATCTTCAACATTCGACAGGGAAAGGGTTGCCGAGAAAACGACTCATTCATTCCTTATCGAAGTGCGGGGCCGGTTACTGATTGGGAATATGAATCTCGTCAAGAGAGATATGATGGACAGCTGAAGGAGATGGGTATAGATATTGGTTCCATGTCTACAACTGAGAAGAACATGAAACTTCGTGATATCAGAGAGGAACGCTATCGATTACTTACCGACGCGGCTTACAAGCGACGAGGTTGGACTAGAAACGGAGTACCCACGCTGGAAAAGGTGAAGAAACTCGGATTAGACTGGGTACCTGGACTTTTGGATATTGTCGAGTTTGTGGTGGATTCTAAACCACCAAAAGACACTC
>JARGGA010000494.1 GCA_029210805.1 Candidatus Thorarchaeota archaeon | reverse complement strand
TATTGACTACAGACTGAAGAAAAGGAAGGATGATCAATCTACCGAAGACCCAACAGAAACTCCCAGATACAAAAGAATGACAAAATTGCTCAGTGGCATTGTTGCAGGGGAGGCTATTGTAACGGTCATTTGGGTTCTTTACAGTGCAATTATGTTCTTTAGTTGAAATTTGCATCTATATAATCATCAAGACGTTGTAGGAATGTGGGAAACGAATTCTTGCTCATGCTTGCACCAGCTGCGCCTGGATGACCTCCACCATGTGCGTCTTCCAAGTTCGGTAGTATGGTATTGAGAGCTTTGTTTAAATCGATTTTGAGTCTTCGCCGTCGAAGGCTCATATCCACGTCATCATCATCAGTTTTTACACTGATTCCTATGTTTGATTCAGTCAAATAGGCGGCAAACTTTGCAGATTTTCCTCTATAGCCGCGTATTGGCATATCCAAAACATAGCCAACCTTTCCAAGTTTTCGAGCATTATCCTTCACATATCCGAAAACATCATTCTCAATCCGAGTTGCTTTCATGGCAAGTCTTACGATACTACCCATCGCACTTGGAGCTACTCCCAAAGTTAGTTCTTGTACAAGCTGTTTTGCCTTTCGTTTGTAATCTATTTCTTGTAGAGACTGTACAAGAAGACCTGCTTCCAGATACAAAGTTCGTTTATCATAATTCTCGAATTGATTTATGGCAAAACTGGTGCCATCACAATAATCACCAATTGCACCATACAAAGCTAGACGAAGAGCATGCTCAGGTAAGCCTTCTTGAAATCGTCTGTAAGCAAGCTCCGCGGCGCAAGGACCAACTTGATGAAAGAGGTTGACCCGCGTTTCAAGCTCCCTCTGATTCTTTTTGCTCATGGGATGGTGATCAGTCCAATATATCTCAGTAGATTTGGGAAACTTGTCAAGGGCTTGAAGTATATGAGGAAACCGTTTCTCATTGATTGCAATATCACTTACACTTACTATCGCAGGACGATTCTTTGCGATTCGATACAGGTCGTTGTGAATCTGGGAGGGTCTTGAGAAATAGAATGTTGAATTGGGAAATTCAAGGAGTGCGATGGCTCCGGAAGTAATGCCATCCACATCACCATGAGATATGACAACTGATTTCATCATTCCACTCCTATTGAAAATTCACATCTTGTAAGTATCTTCAAGGGCTTTATCCCATACGTCCTTTCCATCTCCCTCAGCAGTACGTTTTTTCTTGGCCTTTGCTCTTTCTTGACGAGCTTTCTTGGCAGCTTTTCGCTTCAGAGCCAGTTCCTTCTTGTGCTGTTTCACCTTCTCCTTTTCTTCTGGAGTCAAATCCGGTTTTTCTGCGATTTCCCGGGACGTATTCCAGCTAATGATCATAGCCACGAGTACGAATAGAAAGAGAATTGGTGCCATGAAGAACACAAGAAGTTCGGGTTGTAATATCTCCACACTATTCTCAATTCCGGGAGGTAGATTCAGGAATGCTGTAAAGAATAAGGGGTTCATGAATATGAAGGATATAGATAGCACGCCTATAAAACGAAAAGCAGTTCCAGTAATTGTAGAGGTAATCACATACCCAGAAGAGGGCGCAGCTGCTTTTGCCGTGAGCTCGTCCCTTGCTGTAGGCTCAGTGATTAATAAATCATCAACGAAAATCTGGAGCCGACGGACATCAGCAACCGCATCTAAATTCTCAATAACTTCCTTTTCGCCAACAACTCGCCGTTCAATGGCTTCACGAACGAAGGAGAAAGCAGTTGCCCCAGAGGTTCGACTCATTGCCGTTGTGCTTATCTTTTCACCGCGTTCGATCGCATCTTGCTTCCTTGTTGTACGACGAAGGGCTAACAGTTGTTTCTTGAGGGTTTCTTCTCGATCTTCCACAGGTTTTCCAACAGAATGGCTGTAAATCATTTGATAGCTTATTTCCAGATAAGCGAACGAAATGAGAGCCAAAAGTTGAACGTTGCTACCCAAGAATATCATAAAGTCTGTAGGGAAGCCATCAGTAAAATGGGGGATTGTGGAGATCATTCGGTAGGCTCCAATTATCAGGATGGATTGAATTGAAATGAACGCACCTCCAACATATTTGTGCTCCATCCGAAATAGCGACTGTAGAAAGAGTGCAATACCCAACGCTGCACCAAGGAAATACATGAAGGTGAAAGAGTATTCACTAATTATGAACCATATATCTCCAATGTGTGCAAAGAAACTAGTGAAGATTTGATTGACATTTGTAAAAGGTCCCGAAACACCATAAGGCTGCATATACCACATTCTCAAGAGTTGCGTGTTGTATAGTCCGACAAGAGCTTCTCCTGGAGCAAATCCAGTTAGCGGAGCCACAAGACCTGCCATGACAAGAGAGCCAATAAAAAACAGCACCATCGAAATGAGTCGAAATACTGTCACAATGAAGATGTATGGAGCATCCCAGTCCCAGTTTCCAGACATGAATGTATAGACAAACCAACACATGAGTATGAATGATCCAGTCGAGAGAATACGCAAGATCCAAGTGACGGTCTTCAAAACATTGCAACCCCCTTTTGTTTTGCATTCTCGTATTGCTTGATTATTGTAG
>JARGGA010000493.1 GCA_029210805.1 Candidatus Thorarchaeota archaeon | reverse complement strand
ATTTCATCATCCCGGAACTGAGTTGCCATCTCAGAAGAACCAAAGAGCCCCGATTCCTCATAATTCCAAAAACCAAAGTAGATATCTAGAGGCCACTCGTATGCAGACAGGACTCGTGCAATCTCAAGGGTTGTTGCAACTCCGGAGCCATCATCATTTGCACCTGGTGAAATCGATATTGTGTCATAATGTGCTCCTATCATTATTGCAGGGCTAATTCTATGACTTGAACCTTGAAGTTTTCCAACCACATTGTTATGACTTCCAACAATTTCTCCAATTACCTTGTTGTTTGTGACATTTGGAAGCGTATCAACAATCCAATTCCTTGTTTCAACATTTCCCGGAGTTCCATAGAGTTTGGTGCCTATCTCTGAGAATTCTCGTACAAAATTAGTATATGATGATTGAGACACACTTTGATAGACGTTTCTGGCAATATCTGATGCATACACAATATCTGCAAGGTTTGTTTTGGAAACTGTATCTTGATTTAGTGAACGATTATAATTCCTGTAGTCTAAAGGTACGGCAACGAATGCCAAAATCGCGATGATGATTAAAGGTGCAGCTTTCCTTGTTAGTGGGTATATCGAACTGAGTTTCATCATCAAGATATGCATCCTCATCCCTTGTAATCAATTTGTGCAGATGCCTTTTTCACTCAAAAAGGAGTTGTTCGCAGCAAATCGCATGTGGAAATTCCTGCCGGCTTTGTAGATTTGCGGTCCCTTTTGCCTTCAACACTCGGGACAAAAGTCTTTACACGAGCATACCGGCGTAGATAGGGTGGTATCTTCATGAAGATTGCACTAGCCCAGATTAACTCAACCGTTGGCGACATTCAGGGAAATCTCTCAAAAGTTATCGAGGGAATTCAGAATGCTAGAGAGCGAGGTGCTTCGATTGTCGCATTTCCAGAGATGGTGATAACCGGTTATCCACCTCATGATTTGCTATATGAGACAGCCTTCCTCCAATCTAACAAACGGGCTGCTCTAGGAATAGCTAATGAAACCAAGGGAATCGTTGTTATACTGGGGTTTGTAGACTTTGATGAGGAATTGAATCTCTACAATGCCGCTGCAATCTTTGAAGATGGAGAATTGATTCGTATCGTTCGTAAAACTCTTCTTCCAACCTATGATGTATTTGATGAAGAACGATATTTCGAACCAGGAGAAATTAGTGAGATTCATCCAACTGCTATCACTGTTGGAGAAGATACCTACTTGCTAGGTGTAGAAATTTGTGAAGATTTGTGGGATGAAGAATACGAAACAAAGGTGACTGATCTTCTTTGCTCTAATGGCGCACAACTAGTCATCAATATCTCAGCATCACCCTTCCGAGTTGGGAAGAAGTTTGAACGATACGAGCTCGCCATTGAACGAGCCAAACTCAATGAAGTCCCAATCTTTTTTGTGAATCTCGTTGGTGGTCAGGATGAGCTGGTCTTCGATGGTCAGAGCTTCGCAGTTGATGCGGAAGGTCGAATGATTTCTTCAGGTGCGGCTTTCGAAGAAGATTTGCTCATTGTTGAATTTAACGCGAAGTCTGGGTTAGGGCATCCTATCTCCGAATCCTCCTATGAAAAAGAGGAAGAGATGTACAATGCACTGACGCTTGGAATACGTGACTACTTCAGAAAAACGGGATTTAAGAAAGCTGTCCTGGGTCTAAGTGGTGGTATTGACTCGTCTCTGACTGCATGTATAGCTGTTGATGCTTTGGGACCTGAGAACGTCATTGGTGTTTCTATGCCCTCAAAGTTCTCGAGTGACCATAGCAAAAGCGATGCGGAGGCGCTGGCAAGCAATTTGGGTGTAAAGTACATTCAGGTTGCGATTCACGATGTTGTGGATGTATTCCACAAGAGTACAGAGGAGTCACTTGTAGAATTAAGGAAGCATTTCGAAGTGGACATCTCTCAAGATGACCCTGTGGCTGATGAGAACATCCAGCCTCGTGTTCGAGGAAATATTCTCATGGATTACTCTAACCGTTTGAAGGACCTGCGAATTCTTGTTCTTAACACGGGGAACAAAACTGAACTTGCACTTGGATATTGCACTCTCTATGGAGATATGACTGGTGGAGTTGGTGTAATTGGGGACGTTAGTAAAATCGAGGTGTACAAGCTCTCCGAATACGTGAACCGGCGAGAAGGAAGAGAAATCATTCCTCAGGGGTCTATAACCAAGAAGCCCTCTGCCGAGCTGAAGGATGATCAATTTGACCCATTCGATTTTGATATAGTGAGTCCCATGGTTGATGAAATTGTTGAGAATCGTAGAGGTAAACAGGAGCTCATCGATATGGGCTATCCTGAAGATCTAGTTGATGATGTTTACAATCGTGTACGAAGAGCCGAATACAAAAGATGGCAGGCACCTCCCTGTATCCGAATAACCAAGAAATCATTCGGCATTGGATGGAAGATGCCTATCGTCAATCATTACAAAGGTTGAATCTATGTGCCTACAATCAACCTCTCAACAATGAAGTAGAAGAAACTGGCGTTACCGATATAGAACACCATTACCGTGAATGCCATTACCAGTTTATGCCAAATCTCCTTCTCGCGGACCATTA
>JARGGA010000028.1 GCA_029210805.1 Candidatus Thorarchaeota archaeon | reverse complement strand
AGGACGTTAGACGTCACAGGTCCTTCGGGAGCATGACGCTGCTTCGATGAATTAGAAACCGAACAACATCTTGGACTCGATGTCTAGGATTGTATAGGTTTCGGGAAACGGTAACTTCGGTCCTCGACCGTCTTGAGGTGGAACAGGTTCAACGATGGCTAAGGATACTGAAGAGTGAGAAAAAGATACAACTTATTCGTATCTTGGATATTGATGGGCCAACAAAGACAAGACAATTGAAGGAATTGTTGGATGTGAGTGGAGGGACACTGAGCAGGTATCTTTCGGAGTTAGAGAAGGAAAAGTTGGTAGCTCATAGCAAGACCCGGCATGAGGCAGGAGAATATACACTGACTGGAGAGGGTCAGAGGGTTGTACGCTGGTCTGAAAGCGTTGGAACATTAGCCCAACAAGATGATATCGATGACGATCATTGTGAACTTCCTCTTACCGAGCTTCAATGGTTACAGACTCGGATACAACAACACTTGGACTTTAGGTCACATTCCATTGTAGCATTCTGGAAGGGGGATACTGGAACAACTGAAGAGTTGCTTAGGCTAAACTACCTACTTGGCTATCTCCTAGGGAAAGGTACGACTGCCCATTCTGAAGAGAGCAAGATAGATACCACATGTGTAAGTGTACTGAATGCGGGGCTTTCGTCTGGTGCTCTTAGATTGCTCCTGATGAATGAGAAGCCTGTCCGATTAGAGAATCTATTGAACAACTGCAATATAGGAGAGAGAAGACTTCGTCAGGTGCTGCACGATTTGGAGAAGATTGGAGTTGTAGAGCGGCTCTGGCACAAGCGAAGAAGAGGTGTTCTTCTGAGAGAGGGATGGCGAAGGGTCTTTTGTAATGCAGTTGACATTGAAACCGGTCGTGTGGTCCTTCCAATGAGGATGATCCTTAGATGCTGTAAGGCATCACTGGACTTCATCTTATTGACAATACTCTCTGAAGGAGACATAGTGCTCAACCAGTTCCCAGAAGAGGTAAAGAAGTGGATTGCATTAACGAGATAGTATGCCCTTGCATGTTCGAGCAGCCTGAAGTCATAGGGACGTGTGCTCTTGTACGTCAGGGTATTCAAGTTCGGGTTTCCAGCAGGTGTTGCTGGATCCATTGATTGTCTTTGGATTTCCCCGGAGTACCTGCAAGTCTTTCAGTATCACGCAGTAGCTCGGGAATTACCTTCTCCTAGTGAGAGCGAATGACAGAATTGAAGGTGGAGTATGAAGATGAGGTCGAGTATCTGTCGCTTGGTGAGGTTGTCGGGGTTCGGCAACCTCGACATCTGCTCGGAGTATGGTATGGGCGGGAGTAGAAAAGCACCTGCTCATTTTCGAGTAAACTAATTAGAAGGTTCAAAGAAACCAGTACTGAGTTGTAATTATGGGACCGGACACTGAACCAGTGGAAATTATTCATTATATCAACAGAGCATATGCTTTGTTTTTGGAGAAGGTATCAGATATCGAATATCGGGTATGGAGAAAACCTCGCGATTATGAAATGGCGTTCACTCTAAGGTATGGGAAAAAAGAAGGATCGTGGAGAATTTATGATCACTGCGAGTGGTTCATCCCTGAGACTATTGAACTACTGAATTCTATCATTACCATTGTAGTCAATGAGATGGTATGATAGCAGATTCATTTTTACTGCAAGTTGTATATTCTTCTGATCCCATTCGTAAACTCTCAAGTTCATTCCAATGAAAGGGGTTTTCCAAGGGATTTTCCGCAGTTCGGACAGATTGCCCCTCAGTATCGGATATGGTAGTTACTAACCTTGATAAATTGTAGTTACTAACCTTTATACAGAAAGGCATACCTCTCTTTAATGAAATGATGCCTAGAGTGTTGGTTTATGGTGAAGATGGTCTTACGCTAAAGCACACAACAGAAAAACTAGAGGAGGTCTTGTTTAAACTTGGAGACGAAACTAATCCGGAAGATTGTGCCTTGTTTTATCGTCCCAGTTTTGGCAGACAGAAATTCTACGGAGAATTTGATGCAATGATTATTACTCCAAAGAAAGCTTACCTAGTAGAAAGTAAATGGGACAGAAGCGGAGATTTGACAAAAGGACTTGAGAAGCATCAGGTTCTACGCCATGAAATATTCAGTTGGTTTCACAACAACTGGAAAGGTGAAGAAGGCAAGGCCTGGGATAAGTTCGCCAAGGAAAACAACCCTGCATTCAAGAAGAAATTCAAGTCCAAGTATATACCTTCATCAAGTACTACACTTGGTCAGAATCTTCAGACCGTTCTCAAGGAGATTGGTAATAAAGTACTAGAGAATGTCTTGCTTATCTTCTATGAAGATCAACCAATAGAGGTAACGCAAGAAGGATTCACCACAATAAACATCAAATATAAACCAACACTCGGGCTTTTCAACAGACTACAATAGATTTCTGTTTTTAGTGATCATCCTCATCTCATGAGCCAGATGCCCCCCATCCATTCTCCTTCGGATAGAACATCCACCAGTTGAGTGCCTTTGGCTCGATGCGTACCTTCACACCGCATTCCTTGTTGGCACACATGCCCGTTCCCTTTGGCCATGACGTAGTTCACACGGAGTAGGAACTGGTCTTTGACAATCGTAATTGACGTTTGTATCTATGGTTTCAAACCAGAGAGTATGCATTTCTGTCTACTCGGTGTTTGTTAAGTGGATACCGAGGACTCTGAAAGAGGACCATCCCAACATTTGTCTGTAATCTTAAACGAACGGACTATCAGTAATCCCACGATCATCTGGATTGGGATTGGTCCTTGGTAAACAAGAAGGTCATGAATTCCAGTGACAATAACTAGACCAATTGGAATAACAAGTGTGAGACCTCCAAGGAGATAGACAGACCATTTTGAGGCGTCACCTCTGATATACTTTATAATTTGTACTCCAAAAATGATAGTGATTATTCCAATCAAAGAGGTAGTGAATAAGTTCCAAAAGTCAAGAATCTGGATTGCTACAAACTCACCATTGTAGAAACGCAGAGTCACAATGAACGAATAGATAATAGTTTCATATGCATACTTAGTACCATGTGAGAATGTACCAAAAGGCGCGAAAGCAGTTAGTACTATAATCAGACGAGTGACATCTTGTTCTGAAAGTTCCTTACGAAGCAATTACCCCACCACAATCAATCAAACTAAGAATTCCTTATAAAATATCTTCTAAACAATATTAAGTATTTATTATCAAAATTATATTTAATAGACCAAATATTCATAGCTGGATTTATATAGAAGAGGAGTAATAGTCTGAGTTTGGTGGCACGTTTTGTGCTGCTTGGGACATGTATGTGTTCTTTGGAAACGGGAAATTTGAAAAGAGTAAGATTAAAACAAACAGTATTAGGATTAGTAATCACAGCCTTCGTTTTCTTATCCTATCAAGCAATGCCTGTGGCAGCGATTTGGAGTGGATCCTTCTCTGACCCCTTTGAATATGGTGACGATGGAGAGTCTACATATGTACCAACATCATATGCAACAGAAAGTGTAGGAACCTGTGAGGTGAGGATAACCCAAAGGGCGTTTCTAAGCTCATATGCGACAGGTGCCAATGGATGGGCTTGGGTGGGTTCTGATCTCGAAATGGATGAAACCGTGACAGCTTTGTGGTGCATGTCAGTAACTTGGAACCTCGATTATCGGATTGCTTCAGTGAACGATTTCCCATGGGATACTGGAAACGAAATCAAATTGGAAGTTATCTATCAGGTCTACAATTCACAAGGCGCCAAGCTTCAAGAGAAAGTAGCATGGAGCGAACTATATCAGGCCAAAACGTATTGGGATGACGTAGAAGGCCAGATAGACAGAACAATAGAAAAAACATTTGGAGTGAATTTGTATAACAACTACGCATACACGTTTCGAGTGATGCTAAAAGTCACTATTCTAGATGCGGGATGGATGTACCAATGTTCGGCATCATCTGATACCGGTGAACATGCAATTCTAACTGTTGAAGAAATAGATTTCTATGTGCCATAGCATGGTTTGCATTCGGAAGCCGTCTTCTTAGCGGCTTCCGCTCCTTTTTGCAAGTTGCAATATACTTGATACAGACCGGACGCCTATCCTCGATTTCAAAAAAGGAAACTGACAAGGATATTGATTGCCATTCTTAGACGAGTTTATTATTAGCAAACAAAAAACGAAGATATCATGCCTCGGTTGGAGCAGCCAATGATTTACCAAACAGCAACCTCAAAACTACCAGTATCAAGAAACTCTACGTATATTTGAAGTTCATCAACTCGGTTGGAGACCTCCTCAATGTTCCGACATCCTGCAAAGTATCCATAGAAACTAAAGTGTCCGGGAGTGCAATCAAAGCAATTGCAGTATCTCTTCTCACGTCCGGTGTTTGGACAGGCTTCGTCCTTCTCTCCCTCTTTGCTCTTGCTCAACTTACATGACTCCTCCAAGTGTACCCCTCACCGATGACACTACATTATCGAACTTGTGAGCGTCAATTGATTGCGCCTTCTCAAATGCCTCAACAGCCTCAGATTCTCGCATCATAGCCATAAGGACCATTCCGGAGTTCACCCATGCGGTGAAGTGGTCTGGGTCGTCTTGTGTTGCCCTGCGATATGCCCGAAGTGCTGCCTCGGGATTCCCCTTCGCCCTGAACACGCTCCCAAGGTATACCCTTGCATCTGGGTCGTCGGGGCGGATTTCCAATGCTCGTCGGAAAGCCCTCTCTGCTAGGTCCCACTTCTTTCTCTGGGCAAGTATGTTCCCGTATGCATACCACAGTCCATAGTTGTGTTTGTAGGTCCGAGAATATTTGACAAATAGCCGTTCAGCACTATCTAGGTCGCCCATACTCACCATCGTCACTCCAAGGTGAGCCCAAGACCAGTCACTTTCAGGGTCCAACTTGATGAGATCAAGGAGTTCTCTATAGGCGGCCTTGATTTCACCCGCCTCGAGGTAAGCGAGGACCAGGTTTCTTCTTGCACTGTATTCTTCTGTGTCCATGTCATATCATCCCATCTGATAGGTAAATACTCCTACAACACTGGTCATCAGTGTTCAGGCATCAAGAGAAGCAAAGGTTTAGACTTTAGTTTGGGAATTTCATCATTCTTTTGGGTGGGTTGTAAAAAGCATCTGCTCAAAACCAAGATAGGGCGGAATCGAGGTTCTATGAAGGGTTCTTTTCTGAAAAATGTCGAATTTTGGTGCAATGAGAGGTATCAAATGCCTTTTTTCAAAGGGATTTCCCCAAACTCATCGGTTTAACATTCGCCGCATTCTCACCCTCCAATGTTACTATTTCTATCATGGGAGGGAATATTGTGGACATATTTGAACTTGAATTACTCACTTGGCATATTCAATTGAATCGGGACTTCAGGTGTTCAACGATTATCGGGGCATGTAGGACGATGCCAACGATTGTTAGTATTATTCCTGTATTGGTTAGCTGTGGGTTGATTCCCATTCTTGTTATAGTGACATGGAGGTCTAGGTAGTCTTCAGATTCAGTCGTGAATACCAGTGCGTATATTCCAGGTTGGAGAATCACCAACGTATCATTGAATGAAGTAAGATCTTCATAGGTTTCGAGTGGTTCCACTAGAGTGATTGACCTATTCTTGACGATTGTATTATTTGCATCAACACCATAGAGAAGATACATTGAGAACGTGCTGTTTCCACGAAGAGGATATACTTCAACGTGAATACTTCTATCAGTTCCAAAAACAACTCCTGAAGGTTCCCCTCGTTCAACACTTGTTGCATTGTTGTCGGTTTCCTGACCGGCCATAAGCGAAGCTGCCAGTAGTATCAGACCAATTGTAATTAGTACTTTTCCTATTCTCATCATATCTCCATCCTACTAAAAACAATGATGCTCGTGATGGTTAATAGAACAGATAATACGAAGGCAATAATTGCACCCCCAACTATATCCCCGAATACTGGAGCAGTTGGCAAAGCCCATACGAACTCAGTTGCAGCTCTTATCGGATTCAACGTAGACACCAAGAGGGGGGATGTGTCTGGCTGTCCTAGAATAACAATAACGACAAACCAGAATCCTACTCCAAAAAGAGCAGTTATAGACAATCTCTTAGAGAATACTGCTATTATTGTACATACAGCAGTCTGAAGGGAAATCATCAACCAAATTGAAATAAGGACTATACTGATGTCACTTGCTGCTGGAAAACCCGGGTATACCAAAGCAATAGCACAAAGAAGTGCTGTAGAAATGGTCGTTGCTGGCACGACGATGATAAGTAGAATCTTTGTTATCAAAATGGATGATCTTCGAAGGGGATATGTAGCAAGAGTTCTGATATATCCATCTTCGAAAGGCTTCGCAATTGAAAGAGCAACCAATATCGGTACAAGAATAGCCATTAGAGATGCGAATGGTGAAGCACCAAAAAACAATCTGCTTGGAACGAGACTACCAAGAACATAATTTATTCTATCGAATTGACCAATTCCAAACACACGAGTAGACCACCCACCCAAAGTATTCCAAAATAACAGAAAGAAGAAAAGCGCCACAAGTCCTTCTAGCATTGGAAAACGATATGATGTAGCGAATTCAATTCGTGTCAGTTTTGTAACTTTTTTCAAAACGTTTCTCATGCTATCACATCCCAAAATGCGTCCTCAAGCGTTGTAGATTGGTCCATGCTATAATATTTGATATTCAGCGAATCAGCAATAACGGAAATCTCTTTGTTCACTTTTTCTGGATCTCCATTGACGATAAGTGATATGGCATTTGTACCCTGTAATTTTGCAGAGTGTATCCCTTCAATCTGTTTCACCTTGACAATAAGTTGATTTGAATCCGAACATAAAATTCTATATCGAGTTCCTGTATGTCTTTGAATGACATCCAATGTTTTGCCCTGTTCCACTATCTTTCCTTTGTTCAAAAATGCAATATGGGTACAAGCCTTCTCTAATTCAGAGAGAATGTGGGAGGATATAACAAAGGAAATGCCTGAATTTTGATGCAAGTCTACAATCAAGTTAAGAACCTCTTCTCGTCCGGGTACATCTAGGTTTGCTGTTGGCTCATCTAGAAAGACCAGTTCAGCATCGGCAGCAAAGGCTATTGCAATCCCCATACGCTGTTTCATTCCAGCTGAGAAATGACCAATCTGTCTTCGCCCAGCTTGATGAAGGCCAACTGTCGATAGCAAATCATCTGGATCCTTATTGCTTTCATAGATGCCAATAACTTCAGATAGATAATTTCGAGCGCTCATAAAACTAGGTAGGGAGGTTTTTTCGTGCAATACACCTACTCTCTTCCGAATCTTCAATGAGTCCTTCTGTACATCAAGCCCAAATATCTCTGCACTGCCTGAAGAAGGTCTAATCAGTCCCAAGAGAACTCGTAGCAATGTTGTCTTACCTGCACCATTTGGGCCAATGAGTCCAAGAATTCCCGGTTCAATTTTCAGATTTACGCAATCCAATGCTCGGATTGGACCAAATTCTTTTGTGACTCCTTCGATACTAATAATATTTGTTTTGGTCATTTTTCCATAGTTTCCTTTCACTGAATATATTCTTGCGTTCTGTCGGAAACTGAGAGCTCCGAACAATTCGGAGCTTCAGCTATTAAACTAGGGTCCTGTTATGTGAGCTGTTAGTGATACCGTTCCAACGTACCATCCAAGATAATAGACTGTTACAGTCATTCTCGTATAAACGTCATCATAGATGTCTTCATAGTAGTGATAGGTACCAAGGGATGTTTTTATTTCGTCGTATTCATTATCGCCTTCACAGCGAAGGGATATTGTTCCTAGGTAATGTCCAGATACCAGATCAACGTAGCCATAATGTTTTTCATGATGGAAATAGCTGTATCCCGAAACATAATATCCGGTCACACTACAGTAGAAGTAACCACTCATACCACTATCATCATCGGAGTCGAACTTCTCTGAGTCGCTTAGAATATAGTTTCGATTCGGAACAAACTCAGATGTCACTTCGTAATCGATTTCATCTGGCCCCTCAAAATACGATTGAACCTCTAGTGTACCATCAATGAGTTGCGCTTCAATAGAACATGTAAAACTAGTTCCAACCTGTGAATTTATTGGTGTAGTCAAAATAGTAGGTAAACCAAATGTCAATAAGATTGCAACTAATGTGATTATTCTTATGTTTCTCAATTTCATCACCTCAAACCACGCGTTCAAAAAATGAACGTATTACATTAACTGGGGAAGTACATATTAAATCTTCGTACATCTTTTCTTGGTTTGGACTTCTCGTGCACACTTGCTGCTGCCGATAGTATAACACTCCGTCCAATGGTTTTGAACAGTGTTTCAAGCGTGATAATAAGGTCAATTAATTCATCTGAATGTGTGATAGACGAGACAGATGAATTGAACATATTGACCGCTTTTCTAATAGTTGAAGAATTCATGCTCTGCTTGAAGAGGGACCATACACAACTAGAGTTGGTAAGTTTAGACCGGTGAGATGGTTCCACCTGACGCACATACCAACTTGAGTTAATCTTACTGGACCTAAACAATGTGAAAAAGTAAGATAGGAGTTGGAGTGCTACGATTTGATATAGCACTCCATAAAAAATAAAGACGAAATTTACCGATCCATGGGAATAAGTAGATCTGCTTCTGAAATTTCGCCTTCACCAATCAATGCTTAGCCTCCGTGCTATCTTGTGAGGAGAATGCCATGAAATTATCAATAATGTCAATGTGCGACAATAACATCCTACGACAGCAGTATCGGTTGAAACCCAAATTGTCCAAAACAACAGCGGGGTCTTCGCCCTGGCGTATTTCACGCTTGAACTGCTCGTATTTGTCTGCAATTACTTTGCCGCATGTGAAACATCGTACGGGTACTATCATTACATTCTCGCCTACCTGTATGATTTTTGATATCTAGAACGTGCTGAAGGACCACCGAATTTCTTAGGTTCAGTTCGACGGGGGTCGCCAACCAGCATTGTTCTATCGTGTTCTAACATCCTTGAACGAGCCTCAAAATCTTGGCTCATCCTAAAAAGACCTGTAGCAATTGCCATTCTAACTGCATCAGCTTGGCTCATGAATCCTCCACCGCGAACTCTGATACGTATGTCATATCGCTTCCAGCCCTCACCAAAGAGAATGAGTGGTTCCATAACTCTCATTCGAGCTAGCTCTGGCTGCATAATCTCGAGGGGGTGACCGTTAATTCGGATTCTTCCGGATCCGTTTTTGACTGTTGCTTTCGCAAGAGATGTCTTGCGCTTGCCAGTTGAAACTACTACACGCATTCTATGCCACCTCCGGACCTCTCCAACCTAACTCGTGGCTGAGATCTGCTACTGTGATGTATTTCATTGTCAGACTTCGGTATCTAGAGTCTTCCAATACTATCATTTCCTTGTCTGCGTATTCCTCAGGAACTCCTAGATAGACGTGGATTCGCTTGAAAGCATCCTTACCTCGTGGTTTAGGATACGGTAACATTCCACGAATCATTCGGCGTACTACCATATCTGGTCGTCTATGATGGAAAGGTCCCTTTCGTGGGTTATAGGAGGTTCGGATATTGAACTTGTCTTTCCATGCCTCAATTACTGTGCGACGCGCACCAGTTATGATTGCCTTTTCTGCATTCACTATAACTACTCTGTGACCTAACAGAGCTGCTTTCGCAGCCTTTGTACCAAGGCGGCCAACGACCATCTGTTCGGCATCAAAGATTTTTATCGTTTGTTCACTCATCTTGACCACCTACGTAATTACTAGGACTCCTTTTCCTTTCGGCTCCTTTGAAAGAAGCTCGTTAATCGTGATTAGCGTACCTCCAGCACCTACAATCACAGATCTCGCACTGGCAGATGCATTGAGTGCAGCCACAGTGACTTTGTGAGGTAGGCTTCCCGAGCCCAACACCTTTCCAGGTACTACTACAATATCGCCATCATTAGTGTGACGGCCAATTTTTCCAACGTTTACAGTAGCACGCTTTCGTGTAGGACGGGATAGGAGTTCAGCTACTCTCTTCCATATTCCTGCGTCATTCTTTGCTGACGACTTTTTCAACGCATTGATCAATGCGCGCGTATTTGGATCTGTTGCTCCAGATTGTACCATTTTTGGCTCCCTCAGAGTGAGTTTGCGAAGTCAAGAGCCACTTGGATTCGCTCCTTGAGAAGTTCAGCTGATTTTGTAACGATTTCTTTAGGAGGAAGCGCACCGGTAGACTCCACCCTGTACAGAAAACTATCAGCCTTGGAATCGATTGTTATGGCTCCGGGTTCACACTCGTCGACACATGCCTCACACAGGTTACAATCGAGTGTATTCTGTGTGGCAATTTTGCCGCCATCGAGCCTCAGAATCTTCTTTGGACAAACATCTACACAGTCACCACATGCAGTACATTTAGATTTGTCAACTGTGACTAATGGTATGTACTTGTAAGCGACCGTGGCCACGGGCTGGAATTTGGCATTTTCAACACCACGTCCAAGCCTTGCATAGGCCTCGATAATTACTCGCTGGTGTGGTGCCAGCTTTGTGAGAGGAATGTCACCTGAGGCGGGAACTACCTTTGGGTCTTGGGATGATAGGTCACGGGAATAGACCATAATGTCGTCATCTCCTGCTTCCTTTTCAAGGGTTAATGTACATTGACAGAGACTGCACCCTTTCCCTTCACAGTCGCACTCGTCGGGCATATTATAGTCCTCGAGTACCGTAGTAAGGGGAATAAGTCCAAGTCGATGGGCCAGCATTTCGTCATACATAACGCTGGTATTTTCAAGAACTAGAACTTCATCTATTGACATAGCGGGTAATCTTGTCAACATCGTCCTGCGAAGTGCATTGGCAAAAGCCACATCTATGCCTTCGAGCAGGAAGTGAATATCATTCTCACCCTTGTGAATGATTGTGATTTCCATTTTCTCATCAGACCTGTTGGTAGTTAAACCCAAAAGACACTGTTCCCGGACGGACTCGCCAAATGGTCACACTTAGCTCTGTCGCCCGTGTCCTGGGTAACTCTGCTCACTTTTGTTTGTATAAAAGAGTTAGGGTCTGTCATGATTTACAGACGCGAAAACTACGCAGCAATCGAAACCATATCACGAAGACCTGACACAATCATTTTGTAGCCTGTAAGCTTCTGTTTAGGATCAATTGCGACCATACCATATGTTGGAATTCCAAGCAAATCCTGTACAGACTCGGGCTTCATTGAACCTGGAATGTCCTGTTTGTTTGCAACAGCTACTAATTGAGCATTGGAGAGCTGGTCTTTGTATTTATGGAGTAGTTGCCTTGTCTTGAGAACTGCTTTGGGAGTACTCTCTGTAACTACCACAACGAGCCTGCTCCCTCTCAGTAAATCAGGCCACATGAATTCAAAGTGAGTCTGACCACCCATTTCGACCAATGAAACCTTAGTTGTATCATCAAGCGTTATTGTACCGCAGTCCATGCCTGGGGTGGGCTTGTAATTGACTTCAAGCTTGGCAGTATTATCAGTCAGTAACTTGATTAGAGTGGATTTTCCAGCGTATCCGGAACCCATGAGGGCAACCTTGACATATCGGGTCATTTGAACAGACTCCATTGGCTCTAATAGAACGGCGTAGTGTCGGAATTTTATATAGTGTATTACCTATATCTTACTGAGTAAGGTATGTGTCAATACTATATCTCATCAATAGGTGCCCAGGTCCTGTAAATAAAGACCTTCAAAGAACACGGTCGATAGGATGAAGCTTTTAATCTTTATTGAAGGACGAGTTCCCGAGCAATTCAGAAGCATTTATTCAACTTATTTGCAGGCTGGGCTTGTGTTAGGAGAAAAGGATTGGCCAAGCAAACTCAGAGATATTCATGTGCCCCCGTATATGATAACACAATTAGAAAGTATGATAGCAGGTATTCTAGATACTTGTTCGGCGATGGTACTAACAGGTTCATGGGCAACGGGACAAGAACATCCTGAGAGCGACTTGGATATCTTACTCTGTGTTGAAGATGATGAAGCTAAATCAGCAGTAAGGTCGATGTTGAGAAGAAGGAAACCAGAAATGAAAAATGATAGGAGATCTATCGATATCAAAGTTATAGATTTGTCAAAAGAGATACATTCGCAAAATCTAGCTGAGCGATTGTGCATTTCCATTCAACTGGCACACTGTATCTGTCTGTGGGGAAAAATGCCATCAATGGTTCCCAAGTTTAGTACTAACGATGCAATACAACTATTTGGTATTATCACTGATGAATTGAATGGAGGGTTTGCCTGGTTAGAAAATAGAACGCGATATTCCCAAGCAGTCGTCCAGATAACAAATTCACTCAAATCACTTTTTTACATGACCAGTTTCCTCCCAGCTGATTCAAATCAATTCGGAACAAAGATACAGTTTCTTGAGAGATGTCTTGGCAAATCATATTCTGATGTAATTCAAACATATAATCGAATACAAGCAAATCATTTTGATAATGACGCAGCAAAAGTGAATGTGGCGGAAGAGCGCAAGAAAGGGATTCAACAATATTCTCTTCTACTAGAAAGAGAGAATGAAATTACATCAACTCTGAAGCAATTCAGGAAACTTCTAGAGGTATGATTCCCTGAATCCATACCTGTGATTGGATTCTATTGAGTCGAATTTATTCGTTTAAATCAATGTGAAGGCAATGTAACAGCATCTTATTCTCCTGTGATCCATTCCAACGATTTCTAAACCATCTTTGTAGAACTAGTCATATGATGTAATGATTGAGCATAGAATACGAATCTGAAAAATGGCGAGGAGGAGCCTTGAGGGAGAAGTTTATTCATTATATATGAGAACAAAAAGCTAAAATAGACGTTTGCGGAAAATGTATCCATCATTGTGATTGAGGTATTGCAATGGTGAAAGGCAGGTAACATAGGAGAGAGGGAGATTGAAAAAACAGAGAATTCTATATACAGTTATTCTGGTGTTATTAGTGTCTTTTGTGGGATTTCTAAACATCACATCGACTCAAATAGTGACTTCTGAAAGAGATTCTAGGAAACAAGAGGTTTTTGATACTGCAGTAAATCTGGCAAATCCACCTTCGGATGCAATTCTTGTTAGATTTGATAAAAACTATGATTATGACCATAATGGCATTGTTTGGTTCTTAGATTGGAAAATCAGTAACAAACTAATCAGTGTTGAAGTGGATGGTGCATCATTGGCGATTCTGTATTACATTGATACATCTCTGAAGAATCAACTGAAGATATACGATGTTGTAGAAAACAAACAAATAGTATTCGAAAAAGCGAAACAGATGTTGACATCAATGGAATCGATTGGAGTTCAACCACTGCCTAATGATGCGTGTCTTCTCAGCATTGAAAAGATGAATGGGGAATGGGCAATTTGCTGGGGTCACGAGATTAACTCTGTACCGATAGAATATGATGAGATTTCACTCACATTGACTGAGGATTGTAATCAAATTCGATCATATAGGAAAGTGTGGAATACCATGAACATCGATACAAACCTTCTCTGTCACTTGAAGAAGCCAATCGGATTCTGTATTCGTTTTGTCCTCCTGGATCTTATCTAACACACTCTGAGTTAGTGATAGTCGATGATGATACAGCCAATCGAAACCAGAAAGACTACTGTTTGGCGTATAAACTGACAGTAGCCAACGGAGATGGAAGGACTCTCATTTTCAAAATTAATGCGAATACTGGAACAATAGTGGGATATGATACCAAAATGTATGGCTATAATTATCAGGATGCCTTCGTTGTGACTGATCTTCCTGGTCAGTACACAACAACATACAATACTTATCGTAAACTCCTGAGTTCAACATCAGGTGGAAATAACAGATTCTTTTCTGACGCAACTACTTCAGAAGAAATGGCCTTGATGGAATACAGAAGAGTATTCTTTCATATGGGTCATGGGACTGCTTATCTAATCGGCAGTGAGTGGCACTCTGTGATTGTCACCCCTGGTATCAATTGTTATATTGCACCTTCGGATATCTTATCGAAATCGTTAGGCATGATGCAACTTGCGTTTCTTGGGCCATGTTACTCCTTTGGTGGTACCATTCCATCATGGCCATCTGATATAGTCATTGACTACAGTATAGGGGAGGCCTTTTTGGATGCAGGCGCCAAATGTGTGTTTGGGTGGACGGATGCCGTGACTATGAGTCAGGATTGGCTGTTTGCCGAATGTTTCTTTGATAGAGCTGTCAATGGATATGATTTCCAATCTTGTTACGATTATGCTAAAAGTAAGATATGGTCTAGTGAACGGTCAATTGCAAAGATAGATGGCGATACATCTCTTTCACTTCCTGAGGATGATACTGGAGCTGATGGATACCCTGGTACATATCTTGGTGCAGGTAGTGATACAACGTTTACTATCAATGATGAGGGGCTATGGGGCATTGGTATCGATTATGATTGGTATCGGTTCCTAGTTTCTGTCACAAGACATGTAGAAATATTCGTTAGACCAGTTGATTCATCGCTTGATGTGACATTCAAGGTCTATGATGTTTATATGAATCTGCAATATACAAAGAATAGTGGAGGTTACGGTTCAACGGAATGGGTTTCATTTACGGGATTTGGAACGTACTATTTGCAAATATACGCTGGAGGTACTACTCATGGTGGTGCATATAATTTAGAGATAAAGATTCAAATTATCTCTTGAACCGCTGAATATATTGTGATGCCAAACAAAGCTGGAACCTTCCAGCTTTGTTATTCACATCGTGCATGAAAACCAATGAAATGACTAATTGAGAATGGAGTGTTGAATAAGTTTTGGATTCAGATGGGGATACTCAAGAAATTGATATTGACGAGATAGCTACAAAGCTAACTGGGAGAACGCTGAAAGTTTATTGGTTCCTGTTGAAGAATTCAAATGGCGTTCGGCTTCGAGATATTCAAAAAAACACGGGGCTTTCCACTCCTAGTTTAGCATCATATCATTTGGATAAGCTAAGTGGAATGAATCTAATTGAAACCGATTCTCATGGGTTATTCTACACCAAGCGAAATGTCAGAGTTGGTATTTTGCAATTCTTTATTGGACAAGGAAGACTAATGGTCCCTAGATACTTTTTCTATGTAGTATTTTATTTGGTTACCTTGATTGGATTTATGTTCTTATTTCCTTTCACTTTTGGTCCTCTTAGTATTCTTCTCACGGTTGTTCTTGTTTTTGGACTAGCTACTTCCATTGCTGAAACTTACAAGGCTTGGAGAATCAAGATTTAGAAAATGGATTTCAAAAGTTAGACCCTTATTCAAATTATGCGTAGATGAGGATACGGACTTGTTAATATCAGGTGTGTGAGTGAAATGGAATACAAAATACATCTCTTAGTTGCAGTGCTCACATCGGTTCTCTTAGCCACGGGAGTACTGGTTGTAGCTACCCAAACAGGAGATGTGACAGATGATACATACTCATTGCTTCCTGGAATGCCCACAGAGGAGTCGCCTTTCGCGGATTTTGTGAATTCCACTGACGGCTCTATTCAATACCCTCCCAACCATGAAACATTATCGCTGAAACCATTCATAACGAGGATAGACTATACCAATCAGACTTTGATAGATCAAGCTCAGGCCCTCAGAACTGCTTGGAAATTTTTAGAAAGTGTCCTTTCTTTTCATGATTACGAAAGTATATCTTATAGTAGTAGCGAACACTTTGGAATATTGCCCAGATGGTCATTTGAGTTTCTTAATGCAACACAAGAGCCACCAAAGAGTGTGGTTGCATATGTAGGTGTTAGTTCCGTAACTGGAAACATTGTATCTTACACAGGACCTCTGCCAGCATCAGTGGATGAATATATGACAGATTTCAACGAAACTGAGATTGCCCGAGGAATAGTGGACACGTTCAATACCTCAATTCCATCTAACTCTCAGTATATTCAATCTAATGACAGCAATGAACGCTTCTTCTTCAGTTTCTCTCAGATTGTAGGTCCCGTTCTAATTCATTCTTCCATTGGTTCTATACAACTTGAGATTGATACTCGATTTGGGGGTAGATGTTACTATGGGGTTGATTGGGTCCCATTTTCAGAAATTCCTACAGAAGGGATAATAATTCCAAATTCAGAAGGGTACGAGATTAGGAGCCTCATACTGATCCCAACACCATATGTAACTTCTGATGGTTTGTCTGCTCATGATTTTAGATTATGTTGGTGGTTGTATGAACCCAGCTATCAGAGCCCTGTTGTAGATGGCGATATGATTATAGATGCTTTTTCAGGAGAGATAATTCAAATTATAAACTACAATCAAAACCCTCGTACTTCATCTCTTCAAGCAATAGCACTTGTAATTCCATTCTCTGGAATAATATTTGCCTCTATCACCTATGTTATCGCAAAGAGAAAATTCACAATTAAGCTAACGAAGTAATGGACCAAATTGAAGGGGGTATATATGATGTATTTCCACCGTAACACTGACTGGATATCCTTACGACCCCTCAAAAAGACCTACTTAACTGTAATGAACTGGATGAAATTCAATAGGGATTTAGCGCC
Source organism: Candidatus Thorarchaeota archaeon (assembly GCA_029210805.1). GTDB lineage: Archaea > Asgardarchaeota > Thorarchaeia > Thorarchaeales > Thorarchaeaceae > MP5-2226. The sequence goes on along the minus strand of JARGGA010000028.1, from coordinate 2,000 downwards.
CCATAGAAGTCCTTAACAGTATGTTGAATCTGACCCTCTAGGAGCTGGTTACAATGGACTCTGCATGTTCAAGTGATGTTACTATTGCAGAGGGGGCCATCGAGAAACTAAACTCGCTTCTTTCAGGCTATCAGCGCCCACTGATTGTCAGTGATGTTATGATATTCGACAAGTATGGTCCTGTTATTGAGAGCATTCTTGATGCGAATGTTATCTGGTCAATTTCACCAGTTTACAAGAAGGGCTTGGTTTCCAGATATTCCGGTATCGACATTATTCTCGGATTTGGCGGGGGAAAAAGCATAGATATCGCCAAATTATTTGCCAATGAAGCTGGTTTAGAGTGGATATCTATTCCAACTGCAGCCTCACATGATGGAATTGCCAGTGATGTGGCATCTGTCATGCATGACGGGTATCGGTATTCTGAGAAGTGTAAACCGCCAAAAGCGATTCTAGCTGACTTGAATATCATATCAACGGCACCTAAAGTATTGACACTCTCAGGAATTGGAGATATCATATCCAAGACCTCTAGCCTTGCCGAGTGGCGTCTCGCTCATCTTCATAATGATGAACCTCTTGATGAGTCAGTTTTTGAAATAGTGAATAATTCATTACAGGCAATCCTGAGAGATTACAGTTTGAAAACCCTTGTTCGTTCGATTATTGATACTGGCAACGCCATGACCTGCTTTGGTAGTTCAAGACCCTGTTCGGGTACAGAACACGCGATTTCTCATGCTATGGATCGTAGAATGCAGAGTCTTCATGGACTTCAGGTGGCATTTGCCACGCCACTAAGTCTGTATTTTTTGGAAAAAGCAGGTTTTGCCAAGCATTCAGCCCATAATATTCATACCTTCTTGAAAAAGACTGCAATGCCTAATACTCTAGAGAATCTTGACATGACCGAGAGTATATTTCTTGATGATATTCATCACGCACTCAAAATAATGGAAAAACGTGACAGGTACTCGGTTCTCAAACATTGCGATGCATCTGATAGTGATCTATCGGAAGCAATGAGAGAGATAGGATATCTGTAGAATTCCTTTCCGTAATGGACCCGTTCGACAGTTTTAAAAGAAATCGCCACTTGGCGCCCTGAGTGCAACCAGTAAGGTTGTGTAATTTGTATTCATTCATGGATACTAATACCAATGAAGTAAAGAACTGAGGTAATCATTTATGCCAAAACCTAGTTTTGTCGATTGGGAAGCCACTGAAGAGCTTCAGAAAAAGGCCCTTGAGGCCCTTGAAATTGCCAAGGATACTGGCAGAATCAAGAAAGGAATCAACGAGGCCACAAAGAGTATTGAGCGAGGAATCGCCAAGCTTGTGGTTATCGCTGAAGATGTTGAGCCCCCTGAAATTACAATGTACCTTCCAGGTCTGTGTGATGATAAGAAAGCTCCTTACATCTTTGTACCGAGCAAGAAAGAACTTGGTAATGCAGCTGGTATTGAACGTCCTACAGCAGCAATAGCCATCGTTGTTGATGGAAAAGCCAAGGACTTGGTCACTGACATCGTGGATAAGATTGCAGGACTTCGAAAATAATCCAGGTGATTGACTCAAATGAGTAAAGATGCTGCTGAAGTAACACCATCAATCCCTGCAGAGGTCATTCAACTCTTAGGACGTACAGGAGTGACCGGAGAGATTACACAGGTACGTGTTAAAATCTTAGATGGCAGGGATAAGGGTCGAGTCCTCACACGAAACGTCAAGGGACCCATCAGGGAAGGAGACATTCTCATCCTGAGGGAAACTGAGCGTGAAGCTCGTAAGATGAGGAGGCGCTAGTCGTGGTTGGCACTCCTTTATACAATTCGTGGAAATGAATAATGAAGAGCTAAAAGCTCTTCTCCAACTTTTTCTTTTCTTGGTCTTCTTTCGAGGAATTTCTTTCAATTAGAGCATAGATTGTATTCCGTCTTCGTACCGTTCATTTTTAGTTGTACAATCTTGGACACCAGAGCGATGTACTCCCAGGA
>JARGGA010000491.1 GCA_029210805.1 Candidatus Thorarchaeota archaeon | reverse complement strand
TGCATCGCAATCTGATAACTGTACAATAACTGGAAATACTATCTATGATAGTGAAATGAGTGGGCTTTACGCCAACCTCTGCTCTTTCTGGACTGTTTTCGATAACATAATCTATGACAATGGGGCCCCTGGAATTTATCTGGATTCAGGTGTTGACAACTTCACTTTGTATCAGAATGACATTGGCTGGAGCCGAGAATTCTTAGCATACGATGCTGGTGAAGACAACGCATGGAACTATACTGACATTGGAAATTGGTATAGTGATTATGATCTTGAAGGGGTCTATGATATTATTGGTGGCCTGTTGTTGACCATCATCCCTCAAACAGTCTTTACTGTGGTGTAACTGATCCCTTGGAGTATCAAGCGAGTACCACAGGGAATACAATGACTTGGAATTCTAGCGCACTTAATGGTTGGAAATACGAATTGCTAATTGATAGTGTTCCTGATGGTTCTTGGACTTGGACAGCTGGCTCTATTGATGCTGATGTTGATGGAATTGGTGTTGGTACGTACAATGTGACGCTGGCTGTTTACCACGTGTCTGGACATTGGCTTTCAAATCAATCATCGCTGATTGTCATTGATACACTTGGACCTGAGTGGGACGTTACAATAGCAGACCAATACCTCGAATTTGGTGAGGCTTGTGCATTTACGATCAATGCAACGGATCCTTCAGGTGTTGATTCATACTGGCTGACTGGTGATTCTAACTTCACTATTGACAGTTCAGGTCTCATTACAAACACGACTTTTCTAGCAGTTGATTGGTACTACGTCACAGTCCATGTAAACGACACATTCGGCCATGAAACAGCTGAATCCTTCCATATCGATGTTTCTGATACAATCGCACCGGAATGGGTCACAACTCCCACCGATCAGGAGATATTGGAAACTGATTCATTTAGCTATCAGCTGTATGCAACTGATTTAGCTGGTATCCTTTTATGGAATGTGAATGATACAAATCACTTTGCTATCAGCGGAGATGGACTCATCACAAACATACTCACTCTCACACCTGGCGTCTACGGTTTGAATATCACCGTTGTAGATAATAACCTCAATTCGCTTTCCATAACAATAGAGATCACTGTAACCGCAGTAACGACAACAACGACAACAACAACCGGCACTACCACAAATACAACTACGCCGCCTCCTGGTGACATTGTTCCAATGGTTATTTTGGCAGTTGGTGAAGTAGGTGCTATCATTGTGATTGCCGGTATTGTGTACGTAGTAAAAAGCCGTGGTAGTTAGATATATGAAAAATAGTGAGGGGCCTATTGACCCCTCATAGCTTTTTTTTTCCAAAAGAAAAATTACTCTTGCGCAATTTCATCCCAGTCTTCGCCTTCTGGGACTCGTATGACACCGAGTTCAAGTAATCGGTCCATAACTTTCAATGCAGCCTCGTCAATCTGAGGTTCAAACTTAGCACCTGTGATAACAAGCTTTCCGGAACCGAACAACAGGATAACGACCTTTGGGTCTCTCATTCTGTAGATGAGCCCTGGGAATTGTTCTGGTTCATAGAGAGTGTTTTCAAGCTTCATTGCTGCCAGTTCAAGGTTAAGCTCTGCTCCAAGACTTGCACTTGCAACGATGTTTTGAACTACGATGATTGGCTTGCCAGTAATTTCGATTCCTGCTTCTTTGATGTTCTTGACAATACGATGAACTGCACGCTTGGCTTCCTTTTCGCTCTTTGCGCCAGTGCAAACCATTTTGCCTGAGTTGAAGATCAGTGTGGCAGTCTTCGGTTTTTTCAGTCTGTAAACAAGACCGGGGAATTGCTCAGGGTCGAACTCGACGTTCGGCATGGTAGCAGCAATTTCATCAAGGTCAAGTCGCTGATTAAGAATGACCGAGGCAACAACGTTCTCGATCTTTGTGATTGGACTTGGTCGGACCATAAAATGGGAGTCTCCTTCCTTTATAAGGGGCTCTTTATAAAGGGGATTTTCACAAATCGTCTTATAAAGCTGTGCAAAACTGCCAGATTTCTATCTCGGTTGATGAACCTGTGATGAAACATTCGGCAAATCCAAAAAAAGAAGAAAGGGGCAAAGGCCCCTGATTGTGTTATCTTCTATTCAGAATGACAACCACTACAATGACAACTACTATACCAGCTCCGATAAGCATCAGAGTAGTATTGTCGATTGGAAGTCCTAACACACCGCCGCCACGAGTGACTTCTACATCACTGCTTATTGATGTGGTCGTATTGAAATTGTACGTAACTCTCATAGAGTTCATTGCGCCATCTGCCTTAGAGCATGTGAAGCTAGTATAGGTAGAACCATCAGAGTGCTCTTGAGTCCATGAAGCACCCCACGCAGATGAAGTATCAACAATAGTCGGATTCTCTGGTAGATGCAATGTAACTAGCAATAGCTCTGTTAGCAGTGTCCAATTACCAATAGGTACTCCAAGGTATGGTAATCCTCCAGGAACCTGAGTATCATTGGTGAAGAACACGTTTAGATTAGGTCCCTCATTGTAATATCACCGCTGGATTTCCGGCACATATTGTCCAACAAACCTAATGATATTCTTATTGTATTGAGAAATGTGACCACAAGT
>JARGGA010000492.1 GCA_029210805.1 Candidatus Thorarchaeota archaeon | reverse complement strand
TTATATTATCGCTTACACTCATGGGAAAAGGATTAGATCGCTGAAACACCATTCCAATATTTTTTCGAAGGTCGTACACACTTGTCCCTGGGTCAAAGATATCATTTCCATTAAAGAGAACCTGGCCTTCTCTGCGGAAGCTAGGAACTAGATCATTCAGCCTATTCAACGTCCTGAGAAGCGTTGACTTTCCACAGCCGCTAGGTCCCATGATAGCCGTTACTGTATTGTCCCGAAAGTAGCAAGATATGTCATTCAATATCTTCTTTTTACCGAACCATGTGCCAAGATTTCTTACTTCTATATGATAATCGAATTCTGACATTTAGACAATCCTCCTTGTCACTTTCCTAGAAATAACATTAGCAATTACATCGACGATGAGAACCATCGCCATTAGAGTTAGTGCAGCACCATACGCTTTCACCTGCAAGTATTCGCGAGGATCACTAATGTATGCCCAGATTGTGTAAGGCAATGACGCCACCCAAGAGCCTGACCCCTGAAGCTCTGTAGGAACACCCAAGGTGTTACCTGCTGTGAATATTAAAGGAGCAGTTTCTCCCATGACCCTTCCGACGGCCAAGAGAACACCAGTGATGATTCCAGGAAATGCAGCTCTCAGTGTTACATTCCATGTTGTACTCCATTTTGTGGCACCTAATGCAAGAGATGCCTCCCTTAGGGACATTGGAACTGTCTTGAGTGCTTCCTGAGTCGTACGAAGAACAGTTGGAATCATCATGAACGCAAGAGTCAAACTACCTGCAAGAATTCCCATACCAAGATGCAGAAAATCAACAATGAAGGCAAACCCGAAAGCTCCGTATACAATGGAAGGAATTCCCGCCATCACATCTGATGCGAATTCAACAATGCTTCTCGCAATACCTGGAGGCGAATATTCTGTGATGTATACGGCGCTTAAAACACTTAGGGGAATTCCAACTGCGCTTGCTATTGCTATTAGTTCAACGGTTCCAACCAATGCGTTTCTGATGCCACCCTCAAGACCAGCACCCGGAAAAGTCCAGAGGAATTCTATACCTTGGCCGGGTCCTGAGCCAAATAATTGAATGAAGCCTATTGAGAGCAGTTGGAAGAGTATCATGAAAAAGGGAGAAACAATAGCCACCATTGCAAGTCCCAAAACAATTTTGAAAATCAAATCAGATAGCTCTCTTCGTGACTGCCCTCTAAGAGTCTTAAACCACTGCAGAATTAAATTCTGGGAAGCCACCTTCATGTCAGCCCCCTAGTCTTCATTCCCCATCGAATGAATAGCTTAGCTGTTATCGTGAACATAATCGACATCAGGAGAAGGATTAGACCCACAGCAAAAAGAGCTGAGCGCCATATTGGAAACACAAAAGCATAGCCTAACTGATTGGTAAGGATACTTGTCATTGCATACATTGGGTCAAACAGTGAGTACGCAATTTGAAGGGAATTGCCAGTGACCATGAGAACGGCCATAGTTTCTCCAACTGCCCGTCCTAATGAAAGAACAACAGCAGCACCAATTCCGGGTAATGCTGCGCCTAACACAACTTTTCGAGCTGTTTCGCTATGAGTTGCACCCAAGGCCAAAGATGCCTCACGCAATGCTCGAGGTACGGTTACCAATGCATCATTTGAGATGGTTACAACAGTAGGCAAAAGCATAATCGCGAGGATGAGTCCACCTGCAAGCAAACTTAATCCATTGGTTTCTATACCAAATATAGGTGAAACAAAGTTGCTAATCCATGGTACCAGTACGATGTATGCCCATAGACCATAGACTATTGATGGTATAGCTGCCATCATTTCGATAATCATTCGTATGGATTGTCGTAATTTCAAAGGACAGAATTCACTTAGGAAAATCGCTCCACTTACACCTAAAGGTACTGCAATGCCAATCGCAATAGCGGTACACATCAGCGAACCCAAAATGAATATTCCAATCCCATAGAGATCGCGATTGGGGTCCCAAGTTGGACTCACAATGATTCCAGGACCGCCTACCGGACTTGTTAGGATAGGCACTGACTCATACCAGAGAAATGTGAGAATAAGAATGATGATGAAAGTACTAGCTAGTGCTGGAATGAGAAGGCCTGCCTTGCCCATCATATCAATTCTACCAGGCTTATCTGCATCTTTGAAGTTCTCAAAGGTTTCAACTATGGAAGATGGCACTTGCCTTATTTTTAGAACTAGACGAGTCATCAACTCGTTCTGTTCAATTTCTGGCTGTGCATTCGTTCCGTCACTCATAGTTATCGGCTTCCATGTTATTGTTTCAAGAGCTTGGTGATAACGTGGCAATCAAAGAGAGGGAATACGCTTGTGCTGATGTTCCATTGATGGGGACATATCCGACGGTGGGCACATACCGTTGACCTTGGACTATGCACCACGTAATGTAGGTAAGTGTATACCAACGGAGATTATTCTGATTCACTAAGTAGAATATCAAACGAGCTATTGGGAATGCTCCCTCAATTTCTGAATTCATTATGTTAGCCCCAGGTTCGGATAGTGTTTCAGGGATAGCTCGTATTGCATTCTCCAATGATGGTGCGACCCATTCTCCATTTCCAGGATTGTATAACTCAA
>JARGGA010000490.1 GCA_029210805.1 Candidatus Thorarchaeota archaeon | reverse complement strand
TAATCTTCAAAGAGGATATGGAGATTATGCCTGCAGAAATTGTTGCAGTCAAAGTTGGGAAAGATCAGTGGTATGTAATGAGTACCACCGAATTACCCCCGAAAGGATTCCCTACAACCAAGGATGCGATGCGGGTAGCAGCAGCAGAGGAAAAAAACCTCAGAATCCTCAAAAATTTTCTTGCTAAGGAAGCAGGTAATTACATAATCAAAGAAGTACAGGAATGGATACCACATAAGCGTGAAGAAGCAGATAAACTCAAGGCAATAATTCACAATGCCGCCGAACGTTGGTTGCACTAATATCAGTTCTAAAGACCAAACCATTCCGTTTTCTTGCGGAAACATCGTAGAAAACGAAGTGAGTGAGCATATATCTGAAAGAGTGGTTCATCAGTTAGAGGCGGAGGGACAACCTCAATTCCAGCAAGGATTTGAGTTAACATTTTCCCACTCTCTATTCCTTGCTCTTCTGACTGTGGCCGCATAAGCTGTTCAATCATTGTGATTGCCTCATATGCACTTCTAAGAACCCAGAGAGTCCCCAATGTTTTCAGAAGAATGGTTTCTCGAACCTCGTTGTTATGGTTTCGAACCAAAGCAATCATCCTACAATCCGCACTCACCAGCTTTTCTACAAATGTTAAATCCAATGCAATTCCATCTATTAGGGATTGTATTGATTCTTCAAGAAGCTTGAATCCATTATCAATTTCAGAGGCAATTTCAGATTCATTGAATTCATTCATGAATATCTCACGTGAAAGTGGTTCTGCCACTATGTCGCGGTCCACGCATATTGAGCTTCCAGCCTTTAGAACCGTATGAGCATCCTGATGCGATACTAATCCTGATAGTATTGAAATCAAATCATTCCCACAGCAATTACAGATTGTCGATCCAAGTATTGCGGCCTCAATTATGGCAAATGCGGCAAGGACACTCTCCTTGTTGTCAACCCTTCGCATATTGATGCGTCCATCTTGTAGAAGTGTGATGCTCAATTCACCTGTATCAGCTCTTCCATACCCGAGGTCTCTACTACACTTAACAACTTCAAAAGTATCGGAAAGGCATTCAGAGTAATCGCATAGCAGAGCAGAATCAAATACTCCAAATCTAATTATTTCTCCAACCGGAACCCCATTGTGAACCCGAAGCTCCGCCATCACCTTTTGATCAGTGTCCTTACACGGCCGGGTTAGGAGCACTCCACCTTCAGGCAGCTCTGTAACTGTGCGGAATCTGAGCCCCGTTTTGCGTAGCAAGAGAGATTCCAATTCAGAGAGTAATCCAGCAAACTCATTGAGCTTAAGCAGAGGGCATTGGTCCAAAGTGGCAGAATCTACAAGTACAGCACGAGTGAAACTGGCACACTTGGGATACCCGCACAATCCGCAATCAAATTGGGGACTTGCTTTAGCCGAACGAGTCCATATACTACTCATGTCGAAGGCCTCTAGGCTGAGGCAAATGAAATTCGCTGTTTAACGTATCGATTAGTACAACTATACATGAACAGCGTCAGTTTTATTAGAAGTCTCAAGTCCTGCTCAAAAGAGGGTTATCCTTGGAAACAATTCGCGGCAAAATACGTTGGAATGAGCGTTCAGAACTAGCTAAGACAGGTTTCTTGCTAGCTATAGTTGTAGTGGGAACTCTTGGCGGTTATGGAATCTTTATGCTAGGTATGGGCACTAGTAGTCCCCTAGTAGTCGTAACAAGCGAATCAATGGAAACTACTCTCTACAGAGGGGATCTTCTGGTTCTTCAAGCAAGGGCACCAGAGGATATACATCTTGGAGATATCATTGTCTATCTTGATACCACGTGGCACACAGATGGACCCATAGTGCATCGTGTAATAGAGATACAAGAAAACAATGGAACGTATTATTTCATCACAAAGGGCGATAATAATTCAATGCCAGATCCAGGGGAGAGAACCTACGACGAAATTGTAGGTGTTGTGGTCATGACAATTCCCTGGCTTGGAAATGTGAGTTTATTTCTCAGAACCACCGTCGGATTTGCTACAATGGCAATAATCTTCTTTCTTATTCTCATTGTTCCTGAATTCGCATGCAAAGATGATGAGGGTGAAGCCCAACCAGAAACTGAACCTGAAGTTACTGATGAATGATAAACAACGAACAGCCATAAGTTGGATTTTACTCCAATTTTGCCATGATTCGTAGGACAAGAGCGTATGTAGTACTCTCTCTTCTAACAATGTTGGTTGCAGCTGGTTCGCTATCCATTATATTAGTAGAGGAAGTATCAGCGGATAACCTGACAATTATTGATTATTATTATGAGGGAATATTACAGAACGAAACGCAATACTTTGTACTGTGGAATCATGGAACTAAAACATTTGATCTTCAGGTCAACATAAGCGCATTGGAATTTGAGGGTGCCACTGGATGGCCTGATTTTGAATTGAAGCTGTATGAATTTGATAACTACGATTATGGAAATAACTACTGGAAACGTAGCAAGACAGACACAAACTACACCTGCAGAATAGACTTTGAAATACAAGGTGAGGAACGTTTTGTTGTTGCGGTTCATAATCAGGACACAGTCGATGACGCAATCTACAACATT
>JARGGA010000489.1 GCA_029210805.1 Candidatus Thorarchaeota archaeon | reverse complement strand
TTGTGATATATCGTGATGGCACTGCTCCTGTATTCACGTCGGATTTTGAGAACCGGACCTCTTTCGGGTTGGTCTATTCTTTCACTATCGAGGTCGAGGATGACCACTTTGCTGTGTCCGGCAGAATATTCATCGGTGCGGAACATCTTGAGTTTGGTTCCACAGGAATCTCCATCTCCCGCACATTCACTCTTCAAGCATCATCCTTTACTCAGGGATGGCATGATATCAGTATCACGTATTGGGACAGCGTGGGAAATCAGGGCAGGGTCGTCTATCTGATTTTCGCGGATGTCGAAACAGTGCCTACAACTCAGGGAGTGGAACTTCCCATGGATTTCTTCATTCCCATTCTGTTCTGCATTGGGTTTCTGGGATTGATCTGTGTGGCAATGAGAAGCAGGGCTGTGTCCGGACCTTCACTCTCTGCTGACGATTCCGACATCTTGAACCTCGTCAGGGCTGTCATCTTGGATGTAGGAGTAGACAATGCAGTATGGGAGAGCACCCTTGCAGATGAGGTCTCGTCAAGATCAAGGGGTACTCTAAATCCAAGAGGTATCAGGGTCAGTTTCAAGTCACTTGTGGGGAAAGGATATCTGAGATACGCCGAAGATGGAATATCACTTTACCTGCCGGAGTGAAAGGTATCATTCTTTATTACCAATCCCCTTGGAAGCAGCTCATATCCATACTTTTCACCGAACTCTGAACATACCTGTTTCTTCACCACTTAAATTACAAAGTCACCTACACATATTCGGTGATCATAGGAATGGAAAAAGGCATGTTCATAGATGACCAAAGGACTCTGAAGAAATCTAGGAACCCTCGGGGGCCTCGGTCCCCAATCGTCCGACTAGGAGCTGAGCTGCTAGAGGAGGGCGACTAGTGTTCGACTTTGGCAGCGACGACGTCCTGCGGTTTGTTGTTGGGCAACCAGTGGCGACGAAGAACGAACTTCTCAATGAGATACTGAACCAAACTAATAGCAGTGTCCGCATGCTTCCCTTGTGCTATCCGAGAAGAAATGGAATAAGATTGGTCGTCATATCAAGTGGGGAACAGAGCCTATCCTCATCCTCGCCCCTCGCATGAAGAAGGTGAGGGAACTCAATTATCGCACCGGAGAGATGGAAGAAAAGAAGAGACTCTGGGGATTCCTCGCTGTTCCAGTGTACGACTACTCACAGACCGAGGGCAAACCCCTGCCCGAGTTGACCATGCCTGATATGAGCGGTGAAGAGGGTTTACAATTCCTAGAGGCCATGAAGGACTTTTGCAAGGAACACGATATCGAAGCAACATTCAGGGACATGACAGGGCTAGGCGTCAACGGCACTTCTCACGGTGGCAGGATTGAGATTGATGCGACCAAGTCAATCAATCAACAGGCATCGACCATCATTCACGAGGTAGCACATGAGTACATGAAACACAAGGAGAACGTGAAGGATTACTTCAGGATTCCAGAGGCTATGAGGGAAACGGTTGCTGAAGGGACTGCTCACGTTGTTCTCTCTCAGCTTGGACTTCCGACCAAAGCAGCGCAATACTTGGCGATATTCAACGTGAAGAAGTCCGACATTCGAGCTTGGACTGAACAGATTTCAAAAACTTCCCATGTGATCATATCGTACCTGATACAAAGAACAGGTTGGAACCTTGACCAATCATCAATAGCCGACACACTCAATGAGGAGGAGTCCGAGTAAATGGCAGGATTGGTCGAGGTCACAGGTTGTCACAGGTCCGGTCCCCTAACTTCCAAGGCTACATACTTTCGGATGAAGGAAGAGCATCTTACACGAAACGAGTGTATTGGATTGTTCACCCGCATGACTGATGGAGACCTATACAGATGGTTGGAGACCTCTGAGATACCCTTTGTGAGGGAATATGCATCTCGCATACGCTATCGTCGCCTATACAAAGTCGTTCTCTCTCGGCCAATAGCATCGTTCGGCGAGTCACTCCAAGAGCATTTTCTCCATCTGATTGAGAACATAGAATCCCTTGTAGAGACTGAGCTTGATGTGATAGATGAACCAGGGAAGGTCATCATTGATGTAGTGAATCCTGTTCTTGGCGAGGAGTTTCTTAGTCAGATACCAATACTTGTTGGTGGGGAGACTGGGTTTGATCTTGTTCGTCTGAACAAGACTGAGGAAGGTCGCCCACTGCGGAATGTATTGATGCAGCAGAAGCGAACTATTCCCTCTGTAAGGGTCTATACTGACCCAGAGCATGCTGAAACAGTCCGTAAGAGGTTTGAGAAGTTATTTCCATCTGAAGAGCAGAAACCACATCGGGATGATGAGGTGGACTTTGATGAGTTCTAGAGAAGATGAGTCACAAGTTCTCTCACTCTACTGAAGCCCAGCTCGACATATAGTACACCATATAGTGCTTCCACAAGTGTGCCTTTGTCATGCTCCATCTCTGACTTTGATGGTGTTGCGGGGTCAAAGTGTATCCTGTTCTCATAGAGTTCCCACTCATCACACTTCTGAGATAGGTGCTGGTTATTGACGATATTCGCTCTATCTTGAGTAAGAGTCCCCACATCAGACGCTTTTGGTTTCCAAATGAGATGAAGCACTGCCATGTCTATCACGG
>JARGGA010000488.1 GCA_029210805.1 Candidatus Thorarchaeota archaeon | reverse complement strand
TTGTCATTGATGAAGCCCACAGGATTCTAGAAGAACTCCCCAAAACCCTCGATATGGGCGAGCATGCTGTTGCCCGGAGGCATGCCATCGACCAACTCGTTAATCTACTTGCGGAAGCCCGTTCCTACGGGCTGGGAGTCGTCATCGCTGACCAGAGCCCAGCACGTCTTGCCCGAGAAGCCCTGAAGAACTGCTCAACCCGTATCCTTCACCGGATGAATAGTGCCGAGGACATTGAACTCATGGGGCGAGAGGTCGGGTGCACTCCACCACAGATAGAGCATCTCTTTGTCATGGAGGATGGAGAGGCTGTCATTCGCTCCCCTCAGAGTCATGTCCCTACCAAGATCAAGATCCACTATGACCCAGACTTCTACCCAGAAATGAACCGTCATTGGAGTGATGAAGACATCAGTGAGAGGATGCGCCCATTCTATCAGACTCATCCGGAGTATGCAAAACGGCCTGAGATTCCTGTCATCATGTCCCAACCAAGAGAACAAGACCCAGTGGAAATCATCCGGACTCAGACCTTCGAAGACCTCTATTACGAGGCTATGGATACAGCAAAAGAGAATCCCGATGATTTTCCTGTGGAGCGAGTCTTTGTTCAACTTGCCATAGAGACGTCACCAGACAAAGAGGGTATTGAAGACCGTACACTTGAACTCCTTGACATTGCATCAGAACTCTATGGTCCTCCACCTGAACCTATCAACAAAGAGGTCGTCCGTCATCTGATTGCGGAGTCAATCCAACAGGAAGGCTTCAGGAGGGGACATCGTGCCTCCTAGCTTCAAGGCCACTGAGCGGAGGAAGCCGAAAGAGTCTGATGAGAAGGAGAAACTCAAGACCCTTGATGAGAAAGTAAAGGACATTGTTGAGAAGCATCGCAGGAGACAAAAGCAGGAGAAGCGTGTTGACAGCTGGGGACAACCTCTTCACACGCTGGATGAGGGAAAGGTAAGGAGGGACCTTCGCAAGGCCATGTGGGAAGCAGATGGGAATCCCCCTTCGGTGGAGAAGGGAAAGGGTGTTCTCGGTAAGCTTGCTGATGCGACAGGACGAGGGGCCGCCAAAGAGCCTGATTCAGAACCCAAGAAGGACTCGAAGGAACCCCATGAGAAGAAGGACTCCGGAAAGAAGAAGGAACCTCGTGAGCCAAAGGAGAAGAAAGACGGGGACAAGAAAGAGTCACGAGAACCGAAGGAGAAGAAGGGCGACCATGAACCAAAGGAGCCATCTGACAGGTCTAGGAGAGAGAAAGATCAGACCCCCAGAGAATCTAAGCATCAGCCCAAGGAAGCAAATGTACCTAAACGTCGTTCAGATGCTGATAGAGAATCTGAGAGGAAGGCAAAAGAGATTGCAGAGAGATCTCACGAGAAAAAGGAAACAAAGCCAACAGAATCCTCTCGTGATGCTCAGCCTTTGGAGAAGAAACAGATAGGCTCTGAAATGAATATGCGTTTTCCTGAAGTGCGTGGAGAGACCATTCATGACAAGGAACGGCTACATGAACTCGTAAATGGAGAATACTCTGGATTAAAGAAGATGAAGGACTTTTCAAAGAAACTGAGAGAGGCTGAAGCACATCTTGACTATATCAATAAGTATGGAAACCTTGAACGGCTACCCTATGGTGAGGTTCCTAAAATCGCCCGGGAATTAAACGTAGATTCCGAAACCATTAGAAAATGGATGGTTGATGGAACAACTCCTAAACTGTATGACTACATGAATAGAGCAGTTACCAAATCTGAAGCAAGGGAAATCTTGGTGCGAATTGAGAGCATCAATAATGGAGTCAATGATCTTGCAGAAGTGCAGAAACGACTCGACATTTATTATTTTGGTGAAGACGAACGCAAGGCAAAGTCGTATAGAACTGATATTGAGAAGACAATGAAATACTATGATTTTTTGAAAGAGTTCAAAGATGGTGGATTGAAGAATGATATTGCACGACGTGTTGGTCTTTCTCCTAGTGGTGGCAGGGATTATCTTGATGGGCGTAAACCTTGGTTGGTAAGGTTGGCTTCACAAATCCCTTCCGAAACTCCTGAAGCAGGAAAGGTATGGTTTCCTCTCGAAACAACAGGTTGGGGGACGAGAGAGAAATTTGTTCAAATACCAAGAGAGGTCAACAATTTTGAAGATATCAAGAGCACGCTTTCACAATTTTCTTCGTTGGAAAATTCCAGAATGGAAAAATGGAAGAAGCGATTCGGTGAAGTATCTAGAGAAGAGGCATTCATGTATTCCTTAGGGATGCTCGTTTCGGATTCTGGGATTCAAGATGCTACCAAAACAACTCAAGCTTTTCTCTTGCCATTAAGTAAGAAATACGATTGGAGTGAAGCAGTAGGAGAAGGCACTTCTTACTATCTAGGAAAAATTGGGATTGATGTTAGGAAAAAGGCGGACCAAAAAGCAAGTTCGGATACATACAGAGGCAAAACTATACGGAGAGAAGCTAAACATGTTTGGAGGAGTGATAGTAACACGATAGTCCGTTGGATGTGGAAATCGGCTCTGGGATACAGTGATGATTTGCCAAAATCACAGCAGAGATTCAGTGCTGATTGGATCCTGAAGGCTTCCGAAAAACATCGCCTATCT
>JARGGA010000487.1 GCA_029210805.1 Candidatus Thorarchaeota archaeon | reverse complement strand
GAACCAATATGCCGAGATGGGGATGGGCGAAGACGGCAAAAAAAAACGCCGTCTAAAATAAGAAACCCTCGAGGTAACCCAATCCAAGGAACAATCTGTGCCGTTATGATGGTAGTTGGATTTGCCTACTTTGCTTGGTTGGCAATATGCCCAGTCAACCTTCTTTGGGGTGTGCCCTTTGGATCGTATCCAACGCAGATCGAACTGTATATCATTGATACTATTCTATATATTCCATTCATTTACTTGGTAGTTCGGCGCTGGCTTCGAACTATGCTTAAACGGTCGAGGGGACCAGCAGCAGGCATTGATACTGTCGAAGCTGGACATGCAGTTCCGGAGCCAGGAGATGAATGGGGCCGCGCATCTCGACCATACAGAGCTGATGCAGAAACAAAAATTACGGGTTCGAAATCAGAATTGCGTGAATCGTTCCTCGCTGTTGATGCTGCTTTCTATGTGAAGCTGCCTGATCTCGATACAGGAGAGCCATTGTTCGAACCTAGCGAATTGAAATCAAAAGCTATGATTCGGTCCCGAGTATCATCTGGAGGCTGGATGGATAAGAGAGTCAACACTAGAGCAGTTGGTTCATTGAAAGCAAAAGAATCACTAAAGACTGGACGACCAACAAGATGGAGACGTCCAATTGGTGACATTGGTTCGATACATCTTCCCTCGACAATAATAGCATCAATCACACGAACTGGAAAAGTTGCCAAGGGGGAGAGATTGAAGATTGAGAGTGAAGATATTAGAGAGAGTGTATTCACTGGACGAACTCCCCTCACCATACTTCTTGTATTGGATGTTAGTTTGTCTATGAAGGGGAGTCTAAAGCAACTCCGGAATCTTTTGTATCGAATTGAGAGAGAAACTCGAGGGTCAAAGGACCGAGTTGGAATTATAGCTTTCAAAGACAGTGGCGCAGTTGAGATCCAAGCTCCTACAACCAATTGGAATAAGATTTACCGTGCAATGTCTAGATTGAAGATATCTGGCCTAACTCCTCTAGCTGAGGGTCTCATGAAGTCACTTGAAGCGATAAAGAGAGAACGAATGCGAAACAAGGACATCGAACCCCTCGTGATTGTAGTTTCTGATTTTGCCCCAAATATTCCTCTTGCACAATCTGTTGGTCCTGGACATGCTAAATACACACCCATGAAAGATTTGGTCAAAGCCTCTAGGCTTTTACGGAAACAGGATGTTCATCTTGCTGCAGTTAGTGTGGAGCGTAATCATAGGAAGTGGGTTAAATTCATGAAGCGTCCCTACCATGAAGCATTGGAACTGGCAACACTTCTTCGCATGCGAAAAGAAGGATACCATAATGTGATTGAAACAATTCTTGCCGTACATGAGTTCCGCTTGAATTTTGGAGCATTCATGATAGCAAGAGCGAGTGGAGGAAGAGCATTTCTCACCGAAGAGTTATTGAAAGAAACCTCTCTTTTGGGAACAATTCTAACTGCAAGCAGATCAAAAGCTCAACTCAGCGTTCATCGGCTACGAGAGATAGAGGATTATGTCGATCTCTGATTTCATCAGTTTCCTCGATTAGATTATTAACAGCAAGGTTATCTATCACATGCGCATTCAACCTGAAAATCCCTAGTGTCATAGTGAGTGCTGAGAGCCCAGTATTGGGTCTTCGATGACTGCGCTTTTCATACGCTAGGTACAGGGTTGGTGCGCACTTATTCAACGATTGAGGCTGTGATATATTGCTTCCAGGCAAAGTCCCTCCAGAGATTTTAGAGTCACATGTTTTCAAACATCTTGGTAAGTCACATCCAGATCTTATTCTAGGACCATCTCTTGGTCAAGATGCATCAGTTATCCGTTTTGGAGATAGAGTGCTCATAGCGTCTACTGATCCCATAACTGGGTCTGTTGAGGACATAGGCTGGCTAGCCGTCCACATTAATGCAAATGATATCGCCACTTTTGGAGTACAACCTATTTGGTTTCTAAATTCAATAATGCTACCAGTGGGCTCCACTCCGTCTGACCTTGAATATATCATGACTCAGATTCATGAAGCAGCTTCTTCCCTGAACATTACTGTTGCAGGTGGACATACGGAAGTTACTGGGGATATTGACAAACCAATCATCGCAGGGTTCATGCTCGGCGAAACAAGTCCTGGCCAATATGTTACGTCATCAGGTGCAAAAGCAGGCGATTCAATCATTCTGACTAAAAGCATCGCAATCGAAGGTACTGCTATTCTGGCATCGGAAGGACGGTCTTATCTTACTTCTAAACTTGGATCTATGATAGTAGATTCTGCTATTGCCCTTCGTGATAGTATAAGCGTTGTTAGGGAGGGTGTAGCCAGCTTCAATACTGGACACATTACGGCCATGCACGATCCCACCGAAGGGGGTATATCAAATGGAATCCATGAATTGTGTAATGCAAGTGGCGTTGGTTTTCGAATAATACATGAAGCTATTCCTGTGCATCATTCTACAAAAGATATCTGCGATTTCCTAGGAGTAAACCCGCTCAATCTCATAAGTAGTGGTTGCATGCTTATGACATGCCACACAGATAATTCAGAGGAAGTAATGAGGATATTGAAGGAGATTGATATCGAAGCATCTGTGATTGGTC
>JARGGA010000486.1 GCA_029210805.1 Candidatus Thorarchaeota archaeon | reverse complement strand
ACGAGATACTATCAACATCGGTCTTGGTATAGTGGGGTCTCACGCGCAGGGGCTACCCAAGTACTTCAGTCAGTTTGTGAAAATGCTAAAACATGATGGCATCCTCAGACAAAATGCAGATTTGAGTATGGCACGAGGTGCTCTTGTTCCCACAGGAGGAACCATCAAGCAAACCGTTGCAGACAGGTGTATTCTAGTTGGCGATTCAGCAGGAATGGTCAGCCCCCTTACTGGCGGGGGAATTCATTACGCAATGAGAGCTGCAAAAATTGCAGCTCATGTAATTTCCCACGGACTTGATGCCGATGACCTGAGTCTAGGTAAACTCATGAGGTATCAGAGGATGTGGCAATCTGACTTTGGTAAGGATATAGGACCAATGCTTCTTGCTCAAAGAATATTCACGGGAGCATTTGCAGATCTTCTATTCGAAATAGGATATCGGGATTTGGATCTACAACGAATAGTTTCCGATTCAATGAGTGAAGGCTCCAGCGACATTATTTCCATTCCAGGATTACTATTAAAAACACTGAAGGTTTGCGTAAAAGCAGCATTTGGATTCTAGGGATTATGTACAAAAGATTTTTTAGAATGATTTAGTCTTCTTGTCACTTTGCGAGTGGAATCGCAAGGTGGGGTTGTAGTGTGATATTCTCATATATATCTGATACCGTGAATTACTTTAAGATTGAAAAAGAGGAGCATCCCTTCAAAGACTTCACTTTACCGAGTCCTCCTGAGAAGCACTTTGATAAATATATCAGAATTGCGGAAGATTCACTTCTAAGGGCTTTTCAAAAATTCTGGACAAATAAATCAGAGTTCTTACAGTATTGCGAAGAGTCGTATATAAACTACCATCGCGCAATTAAAGAACTTGGATATGATGAAGACCCAAACGATTTCATTCGTGGTTGGAAAAATATCACAATATGCATGAGTCTGTTCACTCTAGCTGTAGCATCTGGTAATACAGGACTTGCCGCAAAATATGCTGAAGAGGCAAAACTACGTCTGGACACTGTTCAAATCAATCCAGAGTTTGCAGAAGATATCGAAATTCAAAACTTTATCCAAGTACAAAAGAATGCATTGAATTTCATAATTGCATACGGAAAAGCAAGCGCAATTACGAAGGATGCAAGCTCAGGTTTAATTGACACCGAAGCTGCATTTGAAAATTTCCAAAAAGTACTAGCTGAAGAAAAAACACTCGAAGTATCAATTGCAACATATAATGCAGGAAAGACGTATAGCGCATTTTGGACGATGATGACAAATTATTGTCTTTTCGATATTGCCAAAACGATTTCCGATAGGGTAGAGGAAGACCTAATCAAAGACCTGCAGACTGAAGCAAAAGAGCATTATTCAAATCTGGAATCAAGTCTTCAGATCTTTTGAAATACATCAAGCATTATTGTGAAGAAATTAGAGTATACAAGAGCAATATTGGTGTCACAGATAACATCCCCAAAAAGCATGTATTCGGCGTACGTATTGTCTGTGGTGAATGGGTTCGATGGTTCAATGAAGTCAAACAAAGACGTATCGAAATGTGTATTGATCTTGCAACTGAGGGAAACCTAGGTTCTGCAATAGAAAGGCAGAGGAAAACACTAGACTCATTTGACAAGCTTGATGAACATACGGGGATGCCGTGGACTGAAGATTCTTGGAACGCGGCAAGGGATTTCGAAAATGGATTTTATCTTCTCTTAGAGAAGATTCTCAATGCAAAAGGAAAACAAACTCAGGATTTCCTGAGAGAAGTAAATGATATTGTTTTCAATATACTTATTCAAAGCCTTGTACAGACTATGGAGAACCTTTGGCTTGCTGCTCGGCGAGACCTAGATGTATTGGAATTAGTGATATCATCTTTGGCAAGCTGGTGCGATAATCAAGAAGCGTGCCCAATTGATCTGAAAACCATTCTGGAAACAGCACTTGAATCATGCCGTCTATTTCAGGAATTCACCAAAGCGTTTAGGGGAAGTGATACTCCGGGCATTGCATTGATGATGGCCAAAAATTATGTTGGGCTCCTAGAATCTTCTGAAAAAGAGCAGTTCTCGGAAGACCAAAAGAAGCTTCTGATAGCTTTCGCATTATTAATGAAAGCATTGGCGTTTGGTGCTGCAGGATCAATTCGATCTTACGAGGATGGGAAAAGCCTTGACAGCTCAGATCAACTCTATGAACTCTATAAGATATTACCTGAATTGGAATCCACGGGATATGATCCAAGTGAAATTGCAGATCTTGGTCTGATAAGTTTTGAAACAGCTTCGGAGGCTTTCAAATCCGCAAAATATGAAAAATGGAGAAATTGGGCATTAACTCGTAGTTTAAATCAATCGGCATGGTCAGCTTACAAATCCGCAGAAGGTACACTTGCTCAAGCGGAAGAGAAGAGAAGTAGAGGAGCACTAAGTCCAATTGATTATCAAGCTTATGAAAAACTCGTGGGAGTTTCACAGGACTATTACAACAGTGCAAAGATATTTTTCAGCAAGGCTGCAAAAAATTGTTCGAAAAGAGATCGATACAAATATGTTGAAGATGCAAGAGCGAGTAGAAGTGAAGCGCAAGCTGAATTCTCGAAATTCTGTCTAACTGATTC
>JARGGA010000485.1 GCA_029210805.1 Candidatus Thorarchaeota archaeon | reverse complement strand
CATCAAAAACAAACACCATATCCCTCATCGATTGAAGAATCGTTCGGACCTTGGTTTCACTTTCTCCCAGAGCTTCTTGAGTGAGTCTTCTTTCAATAACAGTTGCAAACATCCCTGCTAACATCTCAAAGAATAATCTTGATTCTTCGGAATCATCCTTTGGAGTGTATGAGGCAAGATTGAGAACACCGAGAAGGTCTCCTGTTGAACTTGATAGCGGCCAAGCTACAACCGCCTCTATACCCATTTTTTCTATACGCATATTTCTATCTACCAATGATTTGTCATTCCGAACACTTGGAGAGAAAATTGCTTCCATTTTGAATGCGCTATCAGCCCCCAAGTAGCCCCTCTCTTCAAAGGGCATGATATGAAACTCCTTCTCCACGTCGCTCTCATCTACTCCACTCCATGCAGAAAGCCTCAAGGTCTGTCGTTCATCATCAAATATTCTAACAGTCCCTACATCATATCCCAAAGTTTCCATAATACCATCAAGTGTTTGTTTACAGAGATCATCTAGATTTGTGGAGCTTATTGCTGCTTCTGCAATTGATTTGTAGGCCTTGCGCTCCCTATCTAGAATAGATTCGCTTGTTTTATGCTCCGTGATATCATGAAATGCAATAACGAATGAGTATCTCTCTTGCTTTGGACTGAATGATACTGTAACTTCAACGGGAACCAACGTTTTGTCCGCTTTAACAACTTCAGATTCAAATGAAATAGATCTATTTGTATCTCCCTCTGCAAGTGCTTGTGCTTTGTTTTCGAGGGTCCATCTCAATTTTGGGTGCATGATATTTGTGACATTCAATCCCATGACACTTTCTTTTGTGTGTCCAAGCAATTTCTGAGCTTGTGGATTCCAATGCGTAATTGTAAGAGATTGATCAGTTGCTAGGATAGCATCAGGCATGAGGTCTAGTAGTGCCCTTTGACTTGCTTCAGCTATTGATAGTCTTCCAAGTAGTTCCTTGTTCTGCATTGCAACTTCTGCTGCATGGGATAGATTTTGCCCCAGTACTAAGATGGATACTGTGCTCTGATCATGCCAATTCAAACCTTCATCAGTAAGCCCTATTTCTCCACTGGTATCGAACCCAACTACTTGCATTAAGGGCCGTGATGAGCGTGCTTCAGCTATCTCATCAATGGCTCTGTCTAATAGCATCGTCCTACGATGTATGCTGGAAAAAACGAGAGTCAATATTGGGTCTTCAACATTACCGCGTATGACTGCTTTGTTAAACGCTTCAATACCCGCCTCTTCAAGGTCATTTCCCTCAGGCTGCATAACAGAAAGGGTCGTTCCTTCTGGGACTGCTTCAGATAAAATGACTCCTCTTTCTTTGCTTATTTCATTGAACGCAATATGTCTGCTACCCCCATATGTATCAACTAACCCTAAAGATGTCCTAGTTGGGTTCGGAAAGGATAACATCACATCAAATGCGGGACTGTCGTCGAATTCTATAATGGATTTGCCCTTTGTTTTAGTTACTGTGAGCTTCCTTCCAGTATCAATGAATCCATGTGCCATACTTGCTCCAACACGGAGGTTAGTTTCAACTATAGCTACAATTATTGCATCGGAATATGCATTCTGGTTATGAATCACATGACCTGCCTTTTGTCCAGAAATATTGAGTGTAGAACCTCCAACAAATGGAATTCTGTTTTCAGAAACAGCTCTCAGCTCTTTCAGAAACGGTGTCAAATTATCCTTCTGGTCTGCTGTGGTTAGAATCATCCCAAAGGCAGATTTTCCTACTCCGACAAGATCTTTCCATGTTTGGGTTCTCTGTGGACCAAAGTATTGAACCATATCTTCAGTGTTGATAACGTTCTTCAGGGTATTCTTCCAATTACTTGATATCTTCTCTCCAATGCCAACATTGACGTTTAGGAAAGGGGATGCTATTGAAACAGCTCTGATTTCTATTAAATCTGGATCAGTGGATCCATCCGTTGAGGAGAAACCCAATACTGGTATTTCTTCAACTACAGAGGCAATTCCTGCCAAAGCCTCATTGATACCATTATTTCCTTTGATATGAATGATAAGAACCGAGAGAGGATGATCGAGAATCGTTTCGAGAGCTTTGGTTGCCGCATCGAACCCAACGGTAAAAGGATCACTTCCTCTAATGAGTGAATAACCTATCTCAATATTGGGAATGGATTGCTCTACCATCACTTTTCAAACCCTTTGTAAACGTCTGAGTATCAACTTTGGAACGATACTTACCATCATAAAGAATTCTCGTTTTTCCTCTAATATGAACATTGATTTCTGTACCTGTCAAAATCTATATCAGTCAAGGAATTATGCCATTTACACCAATCATCACCACCATTTTGAGCGTGCACTCATGGCCAAAGCAACAATCTATACAGCACCTAAATGCCCCCACTCTGAGAAACTAAGAACCTTCCTCAACGAATCTGGGATTGATTATGAGGACAAATGTGTACTCACAAATCCAGAAACTTACGAAGAGGTATTCGAGAAGACTCAGCAAAAAGGGATTCCCGTGGCAGTCATTGGATCCGACGTGTATGTGGGTTTTGATAGACGAACAGAACGTAGAATGAAAAGAGCATTGGGGGCATAACCATTGTACGATTTGGTAGTAATAGGATCTGGTG
>JARGGA010000027.1 GCA_029210805.1 Candidatus Thorarchaeota archaeon | reverse complement strand
CTAGTGCCAACAATAGTAGTATAGGTGTTGCTTTTGCATGGCCTTTCGCATGATACATTCGGAAATCTTTGTATGCGGTTTCTCTCAAGTGTTCGGTTCCTGGGATAATTACCCAATCAGGAGTTATGGTTCCTACTATGAGCAGGTCCAGAATACCGAGGTCGGCCAGGGTCCCGAACAGGATAAGGCAGAAGAGATTCAAAAAGGCATCCAGAATTGTGATAGTTCCCCCAAAGGAAGCCTCGAGAATAAGTGTAGAAAAAATTGGGAAACCAAATGTGAGAATAAGAAATGGAATGGCGGTGTAGGCAGCTAATCGTTTCTCTTCTGCAGTCTGCGGAGGTACAATGCCTGTAATCTCCTCGGGATAGTCGCTCATCGCCCAAACTCGAGGGTTGAGTCCTTTCATAACCACTAGCAGGTAGACTGTCATGACTATTGCAAATAGCGTTCCATGAATTAACACATTCTCCAATAGTGTCATCTGAAAACCTCAAAATTGAATTAGAATCAGGTGTATAAAAGTTAGTCTAATCTAACTTAATATTCAATTGATGGTTTGGATAGCATTCGAGATATCCAAGTTATCTGCCTTAGAAATCGCCTTGCTCAGTTTTTGTCGGCTTCACATCCATACAGAAGGAACTGTATTCTGTCAACTTCCATTGTCCGCTTGAATTCTTTTGAAGCTGACAAGGCACGGGATTATCACGACCACCACTCTCAATAAATATCTTGAGACCTTTCCCATGTTTTACTTCCCGGACCTTTGTTAATGTCAATTTGCTCTTGCTGTATTTGTAGTCGTTTTCCCAGGTTCCACCCAAGTATGATTGGGCACTATTGGGATTTTCCAAGAAATGGTCTGCAAAATACTGGGCCCTACTTGCCATTTTTAGTCCAGATGGAGAACGACCATCTTCTTTGCAGTCTTTCTTTGAGATCACAATGGTCATCATAGCCTCCCCTACTTTCTTATTCTTCTTGAGATTGAGAGCAGCTATCAGATAGTAGATAATTGTGTTCTCAGGAGTTCCTGCATCCTTCTCCCATGAGGCCTTGAATTTCTTAAAATCGGTAATCATAAACTTTGTTATCTTTGCCAAAAGCAAATCACCACGGTGCAAGCTGAAGCAGTATAAAAAAAGGTTTGTTGTAGTGATTCAGAATAAATTTACATGTTTATAGAGGGCGGAAGGAATAAAGTGAAGATATATCAAGCCATTTTCACAAGAAACTATAGCACGTAGGCGATGATAGATGTCAACAACGACGAGTAAGCTGAGATACTTTTCACCATTTCTATTCTTCATCATAGTTGGTAGTACTGCTGGATTCATTATATGGGGAGAGTTAGCACCTCTGGTAAACAATCCAGATGTAATGTCCGTTTTTGGATTTGATTTGAGGACATTCATTATAATACTGCTTATTGCATCTATTCCAATTCTATTCATTGAGTATTATCTTCTTGCGGTACCAATTGCAGGAGGGTTTCTGTTTATTAACCGACTCGTTAAAGCGGCGTCATATGAAATGAATATCATGAATATTGGCCGTGGTTTTTCAGGCAGACACATGGTCAGAAGAGCAGCAGCCCCAGCCCTATTTAGTGTTGCATCATCCGACATGTTTAGGGATGTAATCAAACCCATTGTGTTTCAAACACAGATTATAGAAGCAGGTTCAATGGAATATGCGTTAATCTCACTTATGGGAGCTCTTGTTTTCATGCCAATTGCACTTTTGATATTCATGCCCACGTGGGTCTTGAATGACACTGGCATAGTTACTCATCTTAAGGAAAATAAAATGCAATTGCGAGTCACTCCAGATACACAGGGAGTAGGTCGTTGGATCAGCGGAATCTTTGGAGGATATGCACTTATCGCATTTCCAATGACAATGTTCACAACTCATCTCTTACCACATATTTTAACTGGTACACTTCTTGTTAATCAAACATTCCTCAATGCACTCCTGCTGATAGTTGGACTACCTATTTTCGTCATGGCATTCATTATTCCAGTAGTTGCAATAAATGAACGATCTCAAACAAGAATAAGGAGAAGCGTAGCAAAAATTGCCAATGCCCTTGGTGCAACAATAGTAAGACGAACCAAAGTTGAGAAAGCCCAACGTATTGTGCGTGAGGGAATTCTCACAGAAGAAGCAGGCAAAGAAATTGTATCCACTGCGAAGACGATGAATATTTCTAAAGTTAAGGAAAAAGAAATAGTCACAAGTAGGAAATCTACAAAGAAGGATACAAAGAGCAAAGGAAAGCCCAAGAAGAAGAAAAAGTAGTTTCTTGATAGGCAGCCCGCACGCAATCCTTAAGTTCGCTCGAGAAGAAGATTGCATGACAAAAGATGGGTGAGGAGTAGGCACAATCTTGATGGATGACAGAAGACCAGATTCAACCGCATACAGAGAAGAGCCATCCATGCTTATGGTGATAGGCAAATACTGGGCACATGGAATTCTATATACCACTCTCATGGCGATAGCGATAATCCCTGTTTTGGCAGTACTTTTGATCACAGCAATAATTATTCCAATAATTGGCATCTTTCTAGGTCTCGGAGTGCTGTTTCTGGCAATTGGTTGGATAAACAAACTGGTAGCAGGAGTTATTTGGGGAATAGAATGTAGAGGACATTGGCAAAGTCTTGTAGGTCATGGTCTTGGATTACTAGTTGGTCTCTTAATACTATCAATACCCCTCATTTTCATTGACCTTTTGTTCGCTTACAATATCATACTCTACTATCTCATTCAGTTCAGCATTGTTGCCATTATCCAAGGCATACTTGCCAAATATGTAGCCGATTATTTTGCGATTGCAGATTTCGGTTCATCTTCTGTAAGAACATATCCAGGCAGAGGAGCATTTCCACCGCCTACGAGTAGAGGAACACCAAGAGAGCCTATGACAACATGCCCCTATTGCAACGCAGTATTCCCATATCGTGAGATAGATCTCAGTTTAGAGGGAACAGCGCCATGTCGCACATGTGGAGCAATCATTCAGGATCCCAGATATGCGCCGGGAGGTCCAAGAAGAGCAGGTCACCCTAGAAGCTCAGGAATTGGGCCCGAGCCTTCGAAAGACCAGGATGATACATTGTGGGGATGAGAGTCTATCTCATCTTTTTTAGAATAACAACTATGACCAAGATGATACCAACCACGATAACACCACCTAGGTAGAGATAGGTGGGGGGTAAAGATTCTGGAGTAGTGGACGTATCCGTCGTTGTGTCGGTAGTGGTATCTGTTGGATCAACACCAACCGTGATTTCTTTTTCAATGAACCCACTAACACTGCAGGTTGCCCTAACCTTGAGAACATCACCACTATTTGCTCCCACCATGAATGTGTCATCCATTCCCGAAGTGGTTTCCTGCGGTGCATCATAATTCCTTGTGTTTACCAGTTCATTGTTCTTCCATACCTGTATCTGAGCGATGCGATGATCATCCGAAACAGAATGAGAAACAGTTACCAAGAGTGTTTGGGTTCCTATATCATAACTCAACGTCATTGAATTCGGTGTGTGTGCTTGTACAGGCATTTGCATCGATGCCATGATTAGCACAAAAGCCAGGAAAGGTACTAATCGGGAAATTCCACTATCATTACTTTTCATAAAGACGCTCTCCAAACGTGTAAGATTATCCCCCAATTGATATGAGTCTTTCCAAAGATTCTACTTGTTCGTTACAAAAAAGAAAGGAAACGGATCTGGCGATTTCTTCCAGATCCTGTATTTATTCTAAAGCTTAGGCTGCTTTGCTACCTGGTGGAACACCGTCAACTTTGACAGGGACCCATACTCCTTCTTCATCAGCCTTCTCAATGGCAATAATCATGCCCTTACTCTCGATGCCACCGATCTTCTTTGGTTCGAGATTTGTGAGAAACAGGGCAGTGATTCCCTTGAGCTCCTCAGGTTTGTAGAGATGAGCTAATCCAGTAACTATCTGTCGCTGCTCTGTTCCCAGATCAACTTTTAGTAAGAGAAGCCGGTCCTTCTTAGGAACCTTCTCACATTCTACAATCTTTCCTGCTCTTAGATCGAGTTTCTTGAAATCGTCGTATGAAATCGTTTCTTCAGCCACAGGTTCTTCACCTCTTTCCTTTGCTTCAGCAAGACGTATCCTGCTTTCAATGTTCTTCTTGAGGTCAGCAAGAAGGTCATCATCGATTTTGTTAATCACGGGTTTAGGTGTACCTAGAGCATCACCAGGTTTTGGAACTTTCAAAGCATCCTCAAATACTGATTCATGCACTTTGGGTCCGTCATAGCCCAGTTGTGACCAGACAGCTTCGGCAACGTTTGGAAGAATGGAATCGATCAGAACAGCCAATGCTTTCGACAAGGCAATTGCATTGTATAGGATTTCTCCTGCTTTTGCCTTATCTTCCTGGACTAGTTTCCAAGGAGCATTTGCCTGGAAGTATTCGTTTCCAACAGAAGCTAGTCTTAGAATCTCATCTGCAACCTTTTTGAGCTCGTATTCGTTTGTACCATCAATTATTGTTTCAATGCACTTCTCGATCTCAGCTTTGAGTGAAGTATCAAGCGTACCCTCAGGAACTTCGCCAAAGTGTTTGTTGGTGAAATGTAGCGCACGATAGATGAAATTTCCAAACACACCCACAAGTTCAGTGTTCACCTTATCGGCAAATGCATCCCAGGAAAAATCAAGGTCACGCGTGTGCCCTGTGAAGGATACCATATAGTACCTAAGGTAATCAGGGTCAAGTCCCTTGTCAAGATAATCGTCTTTAATCCAGACCACATATCCTCTGCCTCTACTGAAATTGTGATTCTCAATCTTTACCATTCCAGAAGCAACAATTGCAGATGGCAGATTGTAGCCACTTCCTTTTAGCATGGCAGGCCAGAAGATGCAGTGATGGTATACAATATCCTGTCCGATATAGTGCACAAGACGGCCATCTTCAGGTTTCCAAACCTTCTTCCATTCGTTAGGTTTGCCGATACGGTTGGCCCATTGTTCTGTACTCGATATATAGTGGATTGGTGCGTCCACCCAGACGTACAGAGTCAAGTTCGGATCGTCAGGGTATTTAATACCCCATTCGAGGTCGCGTGTGATGTTCCAATCACGGAGACCTTCGTTCACCCATCCAAGTGCATAGTTCTTTGCATTCTTTGTACCATCAACGTTTGTGAGATATTCTTTCAAGAAATCCTCGAATGCTGTGAGTTTAAAGTAATAGTGCGTCCTTGTGACCTGTCGAGTAGGCAATCCGCAGATGGCACATCTAGGATTCAGAACATCTCCGGGTTCAAGGTATCTTCCACACCCTTGATCGCATTCATCACCTCTGGCATCCTTATGGCAGTGTGGACACTCACCACGTACAAACCGATCTGGTAGAGACCGATTGCATTTGTCACAAAACGGCGTTTCCAATTCTTTTGGATAGATGTAGCCGTTCTTCTTTAGCTCGGCAACAATCTGAAGAGTCCGATTCACATTCTCTTTATCATCAGTAGTACCATAGTTATCGAAGTGGATGCTCAGTTTTGGAAAGGTTTCCAAATAATGCTCGTGATATTTTGTGTAGAGTTCTTTTGGTGTGACGCCAGCTGCCTCTGCGGATGTAAGTACGGGAGTCCCATGTGTATCAGATCCACAGACGAACGTGACGTCCACTCGCATTTTCTTAAGGAGTCTGACGAAGACATCGGCAGGTACGTATGTACGAAGATGACCGATGTGCATCTCGCCTGAGGCATATGGTAGTCCACATGTTACAAGTACTAGTTTATCTGTTGGGTAATTCCTCAGTTCTTTCACACTCCTTTCATTCTCTGGCCTTCCTCAAATATCACTCGTAAAAAATCGAAGAGATGCTTTGCACAAAACAGGTATGTATACCCACTGGCGGCTTAAATCCACTCCTTGTTTTTGAACAAATGAATTCTCTATTTCTATCGTGAAGTTTTGTTTCCCGCCTTAGAATGATAATCGCGAGGGAATAATCTATTGATATAACTGTAACGCTACGCAGAGTTTTCGATTCTACCAGGTATGCAATGAGAATCGTTCGATTTGTTAGGAACCATTTCACATTTTTGCAAAACCTTTGGTTTTCACAGAAGAGTTTTTGTAGGTTCAAGAAAAGTGAATCATGTTGGCAGGCAGAAGGAGGTACGCGACGACGACTGATTATAATACTCGGAATATTAGAAGGAAATTAGGTTCTATTATATTAGTGATTGAATTTGCCTTTGTTCTAACGGCGGTTGTAGTTGCCTTTGGTCAAGGCTGGCCCCAAGTAATTCAACCATTGCAGGTGCTTGGCGTATGCATTATTATGACGGTTCTCATGTTGATTTTCGAAGAAGTCTGCAATGATTTTGAAGAGAAAGAAAAGCAACATCCAGGAACGTATAATGATATTCAAACATGATGTATGTTACTCCTCCAAATCCATACTTTATAATGTTCGAATACCGACAAAATATGTCTGGAAATAGCTTTAGAATAATAGATATGTGATACTAAGAACGCATATAACCCGCCAGAATAATAGAATCACCTACTTGTGGTGTTTTAAAATGGAAAATAAGGACCGTATTTCGTTAATCGGAATAATCGGAATCGGCCTCACAGCTGTGATTGGTTCAGGGATTTGGAAGGATTCACTTCTCTGGTCAAACTCTGCAGGAATATTTAGTCTTCTTACACTCTCAATAGGATGGATACTCATGTTTACCGTGGGTCTCGCTTATGCTGAGTGTGTTGGTATGTTCCCTCAGGGTGGAGGTCCATACAGTTATGTAGGCGGAGCTTTTGGAAGGAAAGCTGGCTCGTTTGTGGGAATGTTATATGTCGGTGGATATTATTGCATAGGAGCTTTATTGAGCTTCTTGGCATCTCTCTTCTCACTAGCAGCGCTTTCATACGGAACTTTCGAATTGCTAACGACTCCTAACATCTTCATTCTGACGATGGTGTATATTGTATTATTCACACTATTTTCAAGTTTCACGCCAGGTCGAAAATTCGGCACAATATCATTTGTTTGGGTCGTAATCAAGATCTTACTTGTCGTTGGTGTGTTTGCATTTGTGCTTCTTAAATGGTCAACAGCCACTTTCGATGTACCAACATTTGATGGATTCCAAACCGCGATTAACACAACTATCTTTGCGCTACTTGGTTTCGAAATCATGCTAGTATTTGCAGGTGAAACAGAGAATGCCGAGAAAACTGTTCCAAAGGGCATCTTGATTGCTCTTCCAATTTTTCTGATTCTCTATCTCTTCGTTTCGTTAGCTGCTTCTGGTATTGTTGGCATAGGAGATATTGCGGCAGGTGACCAAGGTTCTATTAGTCTGATTATACTCCTAGCAAGTAGTGCGGGTGTGTATGGCGGCTGGGTATTTGGATTTGCAGCCTTTTCTGCTGCTGGCGTAGCTTATGCGATCCTAGCTATGACCACCAAACAGACCAAGATTTTAGCGGGCGATGGTGTATTGCCTGAAGTATTTGCGAGAGACCAGAATTTCGGCCCTGCCAGTGTTCTGACTTTGGTCATGGCACTGATTGTGGGCGGACTAATGACAGGAACGATGGATATTTGGGCGGAGTCAGTTGATGTGTTTGCAACTGCGGGACTAGGATTGATTTTAATTTCTGCAATGCTTCCTGCAGGACTCTCAGCCTTAGCGTTGAGACAAAAAATGCCGGCTCTTGTCAGACCTTTCAAGACTCCAGCATACATTATCATATTTCCACTATCGATTCTATTAAGCATCTACCTGATCTATCTTAATTTCTCAGTGATATCATTGCTCTTGCCATCTCTATTCGTAGTTGGTGCAATCGCTCTTGTTGCTGCAATACTAGTTTTTACTAGGGGAAATGAATAAAGCGTAGGAATACTTTGTTTTATTGGGTGTGTGAAACATTTTCACACATCCTCCATCTTTCAGAAACGCAATTTAGGATATCCAATTCAGAGGCACCAGTTGGTAAAGTGAGCGTGTTATGCATCAATGGCGAAAATAACTGTAAAATGTGTTTGCGGCGAAATCTTTGAAGCGATCTTAGCTGCAGATAGATTGGAGCGAGAGTTTGAAAGAACCAGCCTAGTTCCCATTGTAATTCCCCATAAAGATCACTTTGTTACAGTATATATTGACAAAAATCATTCTGTTCGAAGTGTGGAACGTGTGATCCTCGTTGAAGAGGACCGGGCTCCAGTGATTCTCTCTGAAGAATCAAATATTGGAGAAGCTGAACAGATAGCACTTGGATTGACTAAAGAGGCTAATCCTAACAAAGAGTACAACAAGTTCATTTCACTCCTTCTTGATAAAATAAAATCCCCTGAAACATTATTCCGCGCAGGCGAAGTCATTGGACGTCATATGTGGATGAATTGGAGAGAAGCGATTCTTAAGATGGGAGCAAGATATGTTACATCGCTCGACCTTATCCTCAAATCCGAACTGAAACCCATTTTAGACCGCGCAGGAAAAACTGAGCTAATAGGAGATACGGGGATTCTAATTACCGAATGCGCAGGACCGCAGTTTGTGGTCGGAGTCGCTCAAGGAGTCTTGACTGCAGTTTCCGAGGCAACTGAAGAGAAAATATCAGTGAAATTTGCTTACCAGATTGAAGACAGCTCAGTATCGCTTACACTAATAGAATAACCAGATTAGTCCCACTCATCTTGGTCACCATCTCGAACAGTCTGCATTTCTTCCATTTTCCTTAACATGAATGGCGTGCATACGAAGTAGATTACCAGGCCGGAAATACCACGTCCAACAGGATCATTGCTTATATATTCCCACCAGTCTTGAAGTAAGAATAGAAAATTTGCAATCATTGAAACAACCATGTTTACCAGTCGGTTCCTGTTCCTGCATGAGAGCCAATAAATTGTTGCACTTCTTTCAGACAATCTGCAGAATGAAGATTCTCCTTCTTGATTTCGTCGTGTAGGAACTAAAATCCCAATCTCCATACTCTTCTACTATCTTGAAATCTGCGGCTCTCAAAAGTAGTTTCATCTCTCTCTCTCAAATATCAATGATTGAGCGTTCGATGTCACAAATGCATCTTTCACGCCATTTAGAAATTCAATTTCATATGCGGCAGTAAACCGTTGAATCTGTTCGCTGTAATCACAATGAGAGGTTAGAGTCCGACTGACCTTTGTTCCGTCGCTTAGCTTCGATGGTCCTTGTTTCCACTCATCATGAACTGGTTTCAGTGCAGATGGATAGTGATCTAGAATAAAGATACCACCATCGTCAAGATGGCGCTTCACAGATTCTAAACACTCAAGCTGTTTCTCCGTAGTTAGGTTGAATTTGAAGGATGAAGGAATTATGATCAGGGGAAACTTGCGTTTCAAATCAAAGTTTGCAATATCACCTTGGTGCAATGTAATTCGGTTGGTGATCTCATCACCAAGTTCCCTTGCCTTTCTATTGGCAATATCAAGCATCTCTGATGTAGCATCAATACCTACAATCTCATAACCCTGTTCAGCGAGTTTGAGAAGGACCCGACCAGTTCCACAAGCAAGCTCAAGGATGGGGCCTCCAATTCGCTTTGCCATTGTTTGAAAGAACCCCAAGTCGCTGTTATTCGCAAAAGCATCGTAGTATTGGGCAGCGTCCTTATAGGAACGAGTGGAATCTAATTTCATTGAGCAGGAGAGTAAGGATTGCAGTTATGTTAATTTCGGAAAAGACATCGAGCTGTATTCATGATTGCTGAATCCAGTTGGCTGGTTCTTTCTAATTTTATTCATACTCTTAGTACAAAAGTGAACATTTCTCATCATTGTCGGTTTATTACTTGTGAAGGGGAATACATCTTGAAAATCTCATGTATATCACGGCAAGTCAGGAAGAAGAAAAACCATCCACACTTAGAAATGACTTCACGATTTTGATGAAGGACCGTTCATTCCGCGTCCTCCTAGTAACAGGGTGGATCATGTATGGAATCGACAAAGTCTTCAGTTATATGAATCTGTATCTACGAGCTCTTGGTTGGAGTTTCGTTCTTATTGGCGCTGTTAGCTCGCTCTACCTCTTAGTTCGAACTGCAGCTCGTTTCGTAGGAGGGTTTATCGGAGATACACGCAATCGACGAACTATGAGTGTTGCCACAATGGGATTAACCAGCGTGGCTTGGCTTATGCTTGGAATATCCGCAGAGTTTTGGATGGTCGTTTCAGCATACATGTTCTTTGGATTCATATCCTTCATTAGATCTGGAGCCTCAGCTTATCTCTACACACGGATTCCTCGCAAACCTCGCGACTTGATGGGTCTGGGAAATAGCCTGTTTCAGTCGGTAGGACCAATTTGGAGTCTTCCCGTCCTCTTTGCTCTAGCAATATGGACGAACATGTTCCCACTTGTCGTTCTCATACAGGACTTGTTTCTCTTTGGAGGTTTCCTGCTATTCTTCTGCACTCTCCTTCGTTGGCGACACCTTTCACATGACAAATCCAGTCCCGAAGATTATCTCGATGGAAATCCAATCCCCAAGTTCAGAAATGTCATCACAGAGAATATTCGAGCGGTTAAGATAATCATTAGTCTGGTCCCAGGCCTCCTACTCATTGGTGTACTTGATACACTCAGTGATGCGATGTTCAACTATGGGGCACTAATCTACGCAAACGAGTTTGCAGGAGTGTCCTATGCAGGCATCAGCCTTATTCTCATAGTGGTGGTTCTCGTTCAGGCACCGCTTGGATTGATGATAGGCCGAAAAATGGGAATCAATGACGAGAATAAGTACAAGGCAGCTTTAGGCATATATTCAATTATTCCTCTGAGCGTTGCGCTAGTATTGGTAGCCCCAAGTTATCCATTCATTCCTTTCATTCCTCATGAGTGGATTCAATGGGCAGGTGTATTATTCCCTGGAGGAGAGGTAATCTTCTCCACAGTATTTCTAGGACTTATCCTAAAGAGCATAAATGACAATTTGTGGGCAACAATCCTCTTCACCGTCATTGGATCCAAATTTCCTAAGAAAGACTGGGGAAAGACGTCTTCAATGTACTTCTCCATTGTTGTTTTGATAGCTACCATAGCTCCAACACTCGCAGGAGTTATGTTTGAGTCAATAGGTCCAGAATGGATGTTTGCGATGCTTATTATGCTCAACATTGCATTGATTATTACAATCGTTGCTACAAAGTTTGGCATGACACCGCAGAGCTCAACAGAAATCATCGAGTCTGCTGGAATTTCATAGAATTGGGCAGTGTCCCTATAGGAACGTGTACTATCAGGGGTCATCAACTAGATGGGGTGTCTGCCATGATATGTTACGTTCTGATGCAGTAATATAATGAGACTCCATGCCTTCACCAATCATAATTCAGCTTGTCTTGGTTAGCTCTATTCGCACCCAAATAGGGAGGTTTGCAATCTTCACTTCTTGCATGTGAAAACTACTCCCAAACATGGTTTCTTCAAAAATCATCTTCATCTCTTCTCTTGTATAGGTCATTCTAATCTGTTTTCGCAAGAATTGGGGAGAAATCCTTTTTCTCAAGAACCCCTCCCTCTCAAGATTTTCCTTAAGAGCGCTTTCAAAGCGTTCGCTATCAATATCACGATAGGTCTCGAAGAGATATGCAGATTGACCTCGTTTCAATAAGCGATGAATTTCATCGATGCCTATTGCTGGTTCATTCCAAAGATAGAAACTGCCAGTGCAGGATATGATATCAAAGAAATCGCTTTCAAAATCCGTTTCTTGGATTTTTCCAAGATACAAATTTGCCTGTATGTTTCCAAGATTCTTCCTTGCTTGTGCCAACATAGAAGAGGAGATATCCAATCCATAAAGTTCAAGTGTGGGTTTCAATCGATGGATTTCTACTAGCAACTTACCAGGACCAAATCCAATATCAAGCAGTTTTCCAGATGCAAGCTGCGTCGTCAGGAACTCAGCTATTTCCGTTACTTGCCTTTTTGTTGCTTCTGAACTCATCATCATATCATATATCGATGCAGCAATTTTTGGAAATTTGATAAATTCTGATTCACCTGAGGAAAAACCCATCACTCTCCTTTTGGAGGATCCCCTGAGAATAGTCGACAGGAGGTCAGATGGATTCTGGGATATAGAATCATGATAGTGCAAATTCTATCTATCTCCTAGATAGAATTCTATGCGGCGTGTCCCATAGTGGTAAAATGAATTAGTACATCCGGCCCTGAAACTCGAAACCTAGCTCCTTTTTCTTCTTGTCAGTATCAATGAGGATATTCCCTCGCACTGCATCTGGTAGGTTGAAGAAGAACGCACCCCTCATCCATTTGCTAAATCCACGAGGCTCTCTCAAGGATTGATCATCCAGAGGAACCTCGTTCATCTCCTCTGGAAGCCTAAGAAGATGGAGATACTCCTCAAATCCCTTCAACCTTCTGTTGTCCTTTGAGGGCTCATTGACTAACTTCTCCATGTTGGACTTGAGAACATCAATTGAGGGCCTTACACGTCTGATGAACTGTCTTGTTTCATACACAGTCA
This sequence comes from Candidatus Thorarchaeota archaeon, assembly GCA_029210805.1. GTDB lineage: Archaea > Asgardarchaeota > Thorarchaeia > Thorarchaeales > Thorarchaeaceae > MP5-2226. The sequence goes on along the minus strand of JARGGA010000027.1, from coordinate 6,456 downwards.
TAAGTGAATAATGATGAGGCATAGGTACTCCCATATGCCCTGAGAACCATAGGTCAGGTCTAAGGTGAATGGAGAGCAGTTCCAAGATAGGTTGTTTTCCAGGGGATACATGGGTGATGAACCAGACCTTCTCTCCATCCTTTCTCTTCTCTTCAAGGGTTTTGTATACCTGAACCCAGTGGTCGAAGTGGATCCTTGAATGGAATGAGTGCTTCTTTCGCTGGCTCAGGAAGGAGTGGATATTCATGTTTCCTCCGACACCCACTAGCCTGATCCAATCGTCCAGAACGATATCCGATTTGGGTGTAATGACATACAGGTTGGGGATTGGTGTCTTTCCAGAAAGAATGTCCTGCACAACTCTGTAATCATCGTGGTTTCCCTGTACAGTATAGATTGGCACATTGAAGGTCTTTTCCTCAGTGATGTAACTATCGAGGTCTCCGAGAAGCCCATTCTCCAGAACGAAACGGAGTTTGTCGTCATAGTCCAAGTCCCAGATATTCACCTCTTCCTTGAGATGAGAATGATGGACTAACAATGCAAGTTCCCTATCTGGAATACCTTTGGCTCGTGAGTTGCTCAAGAATCCAAGATCCCCACAATGGATGACAGCATCTATCGAGTGTTTCTCTATCAGCTGATTGACCTGCTGAAGATGCCCGTGAGTGTCACTGATGACCAGAATCCTCATCCTCTCACAACTACCCTATGTCTGATATAAGTCAGTAATATCCATATCCTTTACAGGAGGAGCATTTTCCACTACCACTACACGAGTGACACTCATCTCGGCCGCTCCCATCACAGGAGTAACAGTGTTCATTGTCCACATATCCCGTTCCCCCGCATCTCCAGCATGAAGAACCACCGGAACCATTACAACTCTGACAACTGCCAGTCCCATGGCAACTGTTGCACATCTTGTCTTGGCGATATGACATCTTATTCACCATAAATTATTGTTTCGTTTAGTATTATAAACCGACTGGATTGTAATCAAGGACTAGAACGAAATTGGTCCTCACCTTCATGACCATTCGACAGTATTGAGAGTATGATATCGAGTCTTCAAGAGAAACTGAAACATATTGGGGATATCAAAACGTGCCCTGGTAGTCCTTTCTATGGAGTATATGTTACTTGTTCAGGAGAGCATATGGATTGTCTAAGGATAATTAGGAGTGCCCTTAGAGGAATGAGATTTATTCTTAGACCAAAATCAGTCAGTAAGCGTGACTGGGTTGTTCATGTTATTTTGAAGCATCCGAATCCATCTGAGGACCTATTGGATTGCTAGAATTTGATGTGTTATCTGGGAACCATTTTACCCACATCTTCGGAAGGTCTTCAACTCTGGTTTGTATTGTGAACTAAAGTCATCTAGGTTGGAGACCACCCTCCAATTACTTTGAATCCTGCGAGGCCCCTACAAAACGCACTTTAAGGTTATGGGATGTACTCTCAGCGACTTTTGTATAACTTGCATCTCCAGGCGGATCATAAAGTGCAAAGAACGGGACATACCGATCAACTGTTTCCCTCCCCAGATATTCGATGTAAATAGCATCAGCAGGTTGAACTGAGATTGCTAAAGTCATTGAAAATAGAATAACGAGGAGGAATGTATTTCTTACAATATTCTTTGATTTCATCCTCGGAATCTCCAACCACGCACTAAGTGCAGTTCTTTATCAGCATTTTATGAATGTATATTTATATATGCTTTTTTGCAAGCTGAATTTAAGAGGGATACTAGTGCTCAAATCGACAAAAAAATGGATTTTGGTATCTCTCGTTATCACTGTACTGATCATTAGCTCGATGACAGTCCTATTGTGTCTTGGAGAAAAAGAGAGCATCCGGAGCGAGTATTTCGTTATCGAGTATGATTCAACTTCTACTGTGCGAGTTTCCGATGGTAGGTTAGAAGGAATATTTGATATTACAACTAGAGAGTCCGAAAGTTCTGTTTCCTTTTCTTTGAGGTTATATCAGGAATCACTCTCGACATACTCCGATCAGAATTTATCATTCTTTATGGAGTCCGAATGTATTCTCGGAAACGGAAGGTATTTTGTAAATCAAACAATGAGTTTTGAATTTGCAACCTCAAATGACAACAAGATGTGGGAGATGAAGGAGCTAAATCCTCCGGGAATCCTAGTACTAAATCATTCATTGAGCAACTCTACAAGCATATATAGCCCGAGCACGAATAACAAACAGCTTGTCATCATTTTATGGGAACTCAACCTTACATCCACTATTGTTCCGAAAGAGGACTATGAATGTATGTTAAGCGTCCAGTTTAGTATTACTGAGAGAAACAATGGTATTAGCACTGGAGCATCTATTAGCATAATTACCTTCTCTTGGGTAATAGGAATCATTGTTCTCATCGACTCGACGAAGCGAATAAAGTGACTTCGGAGTTCATGTGAGGCGTTGTTTCTGTCATTTTTTGCTTTGTAATAAATGATGAGAATTATCCAATCTGGGAATGGTTCAGTGGATGCAAATCCTTAGATTATTGCATTAAGGCAGATTGTGATAACTGCCAAACCAATAGCTGCAACTTACCATATGTTTGATGTCTAAGAACGAATATCGGTCAAGGATTGTGCGATATAGCCTAATGTCGCTCTTGGGTTTCTATCTTTAGAATCCACGGTCATTCCACTCTTTTAGTGCATTGTACTTGATGTAATATAGGGCCTTTCTGAAAACACTCTGTGTTTTTTTGTAATTCAATACTCATCCCAATCTCATGCGCCAGATGCCCCCAACCATTCTCCTTCGCGTAGAACATTCACCAGCTGAGTGCCTTTGGCTCGATGGGCACCTTCACCCCACACTCTTCATTGGCACACACGCCTGTTCCCTTGGACCATAGGGTTCCGCAGAGAGGGCAGACTATGATGAGGTCGAGGATCTGTCGTTTGGTGAGGATTGCGGGGTTCGGATTGTGGGCTGATGACATCGTGCTCGGAACATTGTCATGTGCATAAGTAAAAAGGACTTACACTACTTGCATCTAAAGAGAAAGTATGAAATTCAATAGCGAAATTGAAGCATACAAAAAGGATTCAATGTTAGCACTTGAGAATGCTGAGGGATGGTCAAAGCAGATAAAGCTGTTTTACTGATGGGATACTATGGTCAAGCATACTGCTAATAATTACCTCCTCTGAAGAAACGTAGAGAGCTATATCCTCCGCAATATAGATTCCAATTTCATCAAGGGCAACTCAGATTGTATCCTTGTACATCCATGTGCAAGTGTATTTCAGACACCATAGGAGGAGAAACTCTAGAACCACAAGTGAGCTACCGTACCGTTCCTATCAGGCAGGGTTTCGTCTGCTTCAAAGTAGCTCTGTGCCTTTCCCTCAAGCCCAACCATGTAACTGACGTCTCTGAGTGTATATATCGAAACTACGATCGTCAAAGTGTTCTCCTTTACATATCCATAAGTTGAATACCCCGTTACAGTTCCGTTCTCAAAAGTGACCCGATAGGTGACTATGCCAATGTCAGCAGCAAGGCCCTTTGTGATTATCTCCAATCTATACAGATATCCAATCTCACCGCTGGTTTCCACGATACTGCCGGCTACGGTCAGTTCGAGGAAAAGGTCGGTACCATTCAGATAAGACTTGATCTGTATAATATCGATATCCGGATCTGTCACATCTCCCTCGGGGTCGGTGTGTTCTATTTCTGTTCGGTGGACCGGTTGTTGTCCGACTATTACGATACTGGGAACTGCAATAATGACCAAGACGATAACAGCCAGAACCCGGGTTCTCGGTAATCTTGCCGTAAGCTGAAACAGTGTCGTCCGCCCTTCAGTATGCTCGAACGGCCCATCTATTTTGTCCCTACGGGCTCTTAGAACCTTACGTATACCATAGTATACCAGTATCAATGCCAGGAGAATAAAGGGTATAACGAAATATAGTGACACAGTGATTACTGGTTCGCCCTGAAATATTATTATCATCTTTTATCCTACCACGGTAACTCCATCATCTGTGAACGGTGCAGTGATTAGTAACTTCACTCAGGAATCCCCCTCTCTGATTGTAGATACTCAGAGCAATAGCTTCTGAAGTTTCAGTAGATCCGGAACATCACCCTTGGTCTTGAGCTTACCACTTGTATATGCTGCCATCGGGCTCTGAGTTTTATTGATTATGCCAAAGAATACTGTTGAATCCATTGTTACAACTAACTCTGTTTCAACTATCCCTACCCCAATAGCGTCAAAAGTTCCATTACCAATTTGCATGAAAAGCTCAGCATCTATATCTGGAAAGACGAATTGAATCGCCTTGTTATATCCCTCGAACCTTTTCTTGATTTTTGGATCCTCAAATTTTACTTTGAGTTTCCTCAACTCATCCTTGATTTTCTCTTTGGTCATTATTATCTCCAAAGAGGTGTAAACGCAATCTATGTTATATCTTCTGTGAAAATCGATTTCATCATCCTATCTAAACTGATATAGCCTTATTCAGCAAGGGAGGTTACTATGCCTGTCAATATTATCCCGTTCTTTTCGAGCTTGGCCGCACCTTGTCTAATAGAAACACACACCAAGCGACTAGCAGAATCCGGTGCTAGATTGTTTACACCCTCAGAATTCAAAGAAGCGTTTCAGAATGGCGAGAAAGTTAATGAGGCGATGAATGTATTCTTCATCGGTACTGGCGGTACTGAGAACCAAGTCGCTGAATTTGTTGAAGATACCAAAGTTTCCCCTCCTTTTGTGATACTGAGCCACCCCGCAAATAATTCCCTACCTGCTTCAATGGAGATACGCACCTACCTAGAACGAAACGGGGATAAGGCAACGATAGTTCATCATCCTCTCAATGGCCTGGTGAAGAAACTAAGAACATGGGAGTCATTCACGGGAATTCTGGAAACCCTCAGAAAATCAAAATTTGGTTTGGTTGGAGAACCATCCTTTTGGTTGATTGCTTCAAAAGTCAACAGAGAGAAAGTCAAGGAACGCTGGGGGATTAGTTTTCATGATTATAATTTGAAGCTACTTAATGAAAAGGAAGATACTTCGGCGTCAATCATAATACAAACCGAATTTACTGACAATGCGTTTAGTATCGATATACCTCTAGAAGAGATTGAAAAAGCCTCCACTGTTGCAGCGAGGCTTGAACGCTTACTGAAAGATGAATCTCTATCTGCGATTACTGTCCAATGCTTCGATTTTCTTATGGACACCAAAGTTAGTGGCTGTCTTGCTCTTTCTCACGTTAACAACCAATCTGATTGTACAGCTGGTTGTGAAGGAGACGTTCCAACTACCTTCACAATGCTGCTCTCACGTCTTCTGACAGGGTCCTCAGGTTTCATGTCGAATGTCACAGATGTACAATCGGAGTCCAGTTCAGTGATTTTTGCTCACTGCACTGTTGCAACATCTCTTGTTTCTAAATATGAAGTAACCACACATTTTGAATCAGGAATGAGTGTGGGGATACGTGGAATCTTTGATCATCAGGATGTTACTATTTTCAAGGTTGGTGGCGACAACCTGAGTGACTATTGGGTTTCATCTGGAAAGATACTAGAGAATCTGCGAAGTGAAGATGGTTGCAGAACCCAAATTAGAGTGAGCATTGACAAAGATGTAAATTACTTTCTAGAAAATTCTCTTGCAAATCATCACGTTGTGATTCCAGGTGATTATTCCGAACTGATCGAGGAATTCTTTGAATTTGTATCACTTAGAGTGTGACTGCATCTTCTTCGGGTAGTTCTCCAGGGATGATAGGCACGACTCCCAGCTGATACATCACATTCTCGAATGCTAAAAGTATGATGTCGGTCTTCATATCTTCTTCTCTCCCTTCTATTGCTGCATCGAGAAGGCACGTAATTCTATCGAAGTCTTCTCTTGAGAAAGAATCATCTATGACGCCATTTTCCTTTAGCACTTCAAAAAGAACCTCATCATCTGATATATCCATTACATCTGGAAGGTTGAATTTCATCTTCAATTTCTCTGACAGGAGATGCCTCTTCATCGCTGAACTGAATGCATCATAATACGATGCTATTGCGTCAGCAGCTTCTCCTCTTTCTCGGCGGATATCCCCACCTCTCATGTGAAGTTTGGCTCTCAATAGCGCTTCGCCATCTGGGGGCAATCCTTCTGCAATAAGTCCAAAATGAGGCATTGTTATCTTGATAATATTCACAATAGTTAAGATATGTCTTGTGGTTGGTTTAGGATTTGCCATTGCACCAATTTTCGATATTATTTCGACATGCGACTTTTTGTTAATGTCTTCTATCCTCTTGGGAAATATGAGGCCTTATTTTTCACATTTGAAACCTATCGTATTTGTATACAGTTCTCCCAATCTTATTGATAGAATAGATGCAATACAAAAGCGATTAGAAGAGAAAGCACAGATGAATGAT
>JARGGA010000484.1 GCA_029210805.1 Candidatus Thorarchaeota archaeon | reverse complement strand
AGGTAGTTCGACCACTCAAGGGGCTGGACAGTGATTGTCAGGTCAGTGCTTAGTTGAGTTGTACCCTCCATATCAAGCAGTTCGGTAATACCGTCTTTGAGGAGCAGACAGGCTGCTTCACGGACAGTGTTACCAGAGTTGTAATAGATGGTTAGCTCGTGGCTTGCGTTGGCTAAGACGGCGTCTAATCCGTTAACCATAGCTGCGTTCCATGCGGTCTGTGCTTCATCAAGGTCATATGAGAACATGAATAGGTCATCATCGTGACCGAACATGCCCTGTGGAATAGGACCTTGTAGTTGTTCGCCAAATCCATTGACTACGTTGTCAATGAAGGTCTGGTAGTCAAAAGCGTATGAGAAAGCTTCTCGGACTTTTATGTCAGTAAATGGACTCTGTACAAGAACTCCTGACTTGTTGTAAGTTGGGTTCATGTTGAATCCTAGGAACATGACATTGTAGCCTGGGTTACCACACCAAAGCTTTAGGTTCGGGTTATCGGTCTTTAGTGTACCGTCACCGTCTGCACCAGTTACGTTATTCCAAACTTCGAATGCGTGGCTGGTTGGCCAGTAGGTACCATCAGTTTCACCGGCCTGAATGTTCAGGATTCGACTGTTGACTTCTTCATTTGTCTTAATGGAAACCTCTGAAACTGCTCCTGCGAACGGGATCTGAACCTTAGCGGCTACAGCTCTCCAGTAGTTAGGATTGATTACCAAGTCAATGGTTTCGTCTGGAATCCATTGTTCGAGCATGTATGGGCCAGTACCACAAGCGTGTTCGTCCATCCATGTATTGTGTTCGCCAACTACAACACCTCCGTGTGCTTCAACGTAGCTGGGGCTCATCATAGCACCAACTTCGTAGGTTATTGCAGCAAGGAATGGTGTGTATGCATATGCGAGTCTGATTCTGATGGTGTATGTATCTAATACAATGAGTGCACCAGTACCGGCATCATTCTCTGCCTTCCAAGCAGTGTAGTTGCCAATGTGCTGGGAACTACCCTCACCGTATGTATAAACGGCGTCCTCGATGGCAGCACCACCGTAGATTGGTTCGGCAACCATCCATGCTGGACCCCAGCCGTCAAAGATTGCAAGCATTCTCTCGAAGTTGTACTTCACACAACTTGCGTTGAATGGAGTTCCGTCGTGGAATGTTACGCCTTGACGAAGGGTGAATGTGTAATTCAGACCATCCGTAGATATTTCCAAACTTTCTGCTAGTAGCGGTTCACTCGCGCTAGTGTCCGCAGAGTTCCATGGATATGTATACAATGTCTCGTAGATATTGTAGTGTACCCAGGAACCAAATGTTTCGTAGTTGACGTGTGGATCCATGAATTCGGGGTTGCCTATAGTTTCCCAAACAATCGACTGATTAGTGGGAGCTGCGGGCTGTAGCAAGAAAAATGCTCCTGCCGCACCGACAATCACAATCACAACAACAACTGCGATTAGCTGATTACGCTGCATAATCTTCCTCCTTCTATTATACCTATTAGATATCACGAAGCAGAAATCTGCAACTTGATCCTGTGAAAGTGAAATTCACGTTCAAGGGTACTACAGGTATTGAATTTAGGTAGGCTAACTCTCATCTAATATACATTGCGTCTACTTGAAAAAGGGCGTTATTGCCATTTTTCTTTTAAAGTTGAATTCTGTCGAATCTAACGCCATTTCTGTCGATGTCTATTCTCATCTTTGCATCTAGTCCCAACTGATATTTTTAGTTCGGAGAGCCAAAGCTTTATGTATTGCATACGCTCCGATGGCGAACTGTCCAGAGTCTGGCTGTACCACTTCTTGTGGCAGGGCTGATTCAAATTATAGAAGGTTATGGAATGAAACTAAGGGACTTTATCCTTAGAAGGATTCTACTTGCTATACCAGTTGTATTCGGAGTACTTACGATTACATGGTTCTTGTCACACGTGATTGGCGACCCACTCGCCATGTACGTCACTGAAAGAACCCCGGATGCTGCAATTCCAGGTATACGTGCATCACACGGCTTTGATGAGCCCATCTATATACAATACTTCTTGTACATGGTTACCCTCTTCGGAGGAGATTGGGGCGTTAGCACATCAACAGGCGGTGACCAACCTGTACTGGACGTTATTGCTCATCGTTTTCCAGCCACAATTGAGCTGGCAATGGTCGCAATGATTTTTGCAGTTATTTTGGGTATCCCATTGGGAATTATTTCGGCGACACGTAAAGATAAGCCCGTAGATCACTTCACAAGAGTTTTCTCTTTAGCAGGAGTGTCAATGCCAATCTTTTGGTTTGCTCTAATGTTGAAATATGTGCTATTTTTCCAACTTAGTATGGCGGGACTACCATTTTTGCCGCCTGGAGAAAGGTACAGTCATCGGAACTTCGACTATAATGAAGTGACAGGATTCTTACTTATTGACTCCTTAGTCTTTCAGTTCAATGGATTCTTGTTCATCGACGCGCTGGTCCATTTGATAATGCCTGGATTTTGTCTAGGATATCTGACCCTTGCCATCATTACTCGAATGATGCGTTCAAGTATGCTTGAAGTTCTCAAGGAAGATTATATCACTCTTGCAAAATCAAAAGGACTCACACAGAGAGTTGTCATCTATCGACACGCTCTTCGGAATGCTTTGATTCCAACTGTG
>JARGGA010000483.1 GCA_029210805.1 Candidatus Thorarchaeota archaeon | reverse complement strand
TTGTTTCAGATTCTGGAGCTCTAATGCATTTATTCCTGGCATGTGATAGTAAGAATATTCTTAGATTTGGCAATGAGGAGTCCGGCAAAAAGCTTTATACCGTTCCTGGGTCTCGTCCTGCTGAGATATCGAATGTAGAGATTACTTCTACAATTATGCTAGCCTTGGGATTAAATAGCGAGTATGTTGAAGAGTATCGAAGAAATGGTCTTACTGAAGCTCAGGTTACAATAGAATCAGAATCTCAGGTTCATGTTATGGACTTTGAACAAATTGTGTTGGACGAAATAGAAACTATCGATAACAGTTACTCAGATTCATACACGAGCACTCATCGAATCTATCGATTTTCTGTGGATTTGTTGGGTTGTATGGTTGTTCAAGAAGTCCGCTTATTTGCTATGATGGGTGATGGTTCACTGCCTATTCTAATAGAAGACGGATTATCGATAGGTCTTGATGCGATTGTTGGTTTATCGTTCTCCCTCGCGCTTACAGCAATCACTATATTTGAAGTATTGTGGAAAACAGCTCCTGCATCACCATGGGTAGTGGCGGCGGGTGGGGCTGCTGCAGCTGCAGTGATGTTCTATTTCTACCTAACGCTCGCCACTGTCTGGAATTACCTAAGAAGTGGGGCAATCAGCTGGGGTAAAGCCGCATCCTGGTTCCTAGGACTTGTTGTTGGTCTCCTACTTTTTGTATTACCTGGTTTTGAGCTCGCTGGACGTGCTTCGAAAGAGGTAATAAAATGGGCAGAAAAAAGAATAGTTGCTCAATTGGGCGAGAATGTGAAAGATATAGTTGGGGGCATCATCAAAAGTCTGATTTGGGCGAAAATATTCTTCGTGATATGTCTCGTCCTCTTTACCAGCGGATTCGTGATTTGTGCTATTAACTCGTTCTAAGGAGGTTAAATGAATTGGATATTACATTTTTTGTGTTTCTGACCACATCGATGTTATCACTCGCTGTTGGATTACTTCTGATCCTTCTTGCGAGGTTCCTCGTAACACATGCGTTGAGTGATTCCAAAAATGGGATTGGGGGGATGGCAAGGACTTCCTTTTCCTCACAACCTTACTTATTCATGGTAATAGTATTCATATTACCACTAATAGGCACACTGGTGATGTGGATTGGATACATCTATGCGGCAACGGAACTATCAGTCCAACCCTTTGATGGATTCGTGATTTCTGGAATTGTAGCATTAGGCCTTTGGGGTATATTCAATATTTCTAGGTTGAATTCAGCCCGACTACAAGGTAAAGATGTAATAGCAAAATCCAATGAATAAGAGATCAAATCAAATAACCAGAATTGCACGTTCACTTTCGAACGTGCAACCTCTTATTTTTTCACAACCGAAGGTAGCTCTACAACTGCAGAATACCATAGATTGAGCTAGCCACAAATTCTCATTGGCGATAACTATTCTATTGAAGAGAGATACTCTGTTATCATAGCAGCAATCTGACCATCTGTATAGTGCTGTGATGCAATAGCTCCGCTTGGACAAGTAGATGTGCAGGTTCCACACCCCTTGCAAATGGCAGGATTCACCTCAGAAACACCCCGTTCATTGAGCGTGATGGCATTGTACGGACACACTGAGATGCAGACCTGACAACCCGCACATTTTTCTTCATCAACGACACTATAGTAGGGTTCAATACTGATTTTGCCCTTGCCCATCAAAGCCATTGCACCAGCTGCGGCAGCCTTAGCTTGAGCAACAGTATCTGGGATATCTTTTGGCCCTTGCGCCATTCCTGCAACAAAGACACCATCATTGAATGAGTCAACCGGTCTAAGTTTTGGATGAGCCTCAAGAAGGAACCCATCTGGGGAGGCGCTTAGACTCAACACTCTCGAAATGTTCTTTGCAGATGCACCGGGCATATCTGAAACATGCCTTCTGTACAGAAATCAGATGGGCAATGAGGGAGAGCGACTCATCAAGTACCTTGTGATACAAAGTTGCAAGTACGGCTCCTATGCTGAGCAGGATGAGCGCATCTACGGCATTCAGCTTAGCTATGCAGGATCTGAATACACCGTATTCCATGATGCATGTATCGATATGGATGACTTTACGAAGAATCCAGACTTTCCATATGGATACAGGTCTGATGGAACCCTTGAGGTTCCCTTTGGACAGAGCTATATGAAATTCACATCGATAGCCACTGGTACTGGCTGGCATGGCCCTATCTACACCCACACTCTCAGTAGACCATTTAGACTCTACCAGTTGGATGAGTTCTCGGTCATTGGAGAGATGGTCCAGAGCTCATCTTCAATGGGCTCGTCCTATGTTGCACTCTTTGACGAGAATATGCAGTGTGTATTTTTGATACATTGGGGCGATTCATGGGTTGGCTCAACCAAGGGCTACTTCTCAGTGATCTATTATCCCCAGTACGGCGGTTCATATTCCCAAAGCTCAGGATACATCTATAGCTCATTCACGAAGACGGGCAAGCTGTGGTGGGATCCATTCCAAGGTGGTGATGGTGCGATCATGGCGTCCATCGATGGGTCTGGTTCCTCGTATCCCATCGGTGAGGTCGATAACGCATCCAGAGTCATTAAATACATAGGGGTACTGGGTTATCGCTATAATAGCTATAATCTCGTTGATATGCGAATTCATGATAT
>JARGGA010000482.1 GCA_029210805.1 Candidatus Thorarchaeota archaeon | reverse complement strand
TCGAACATGGTGTGAAGACCAAGAACCGCTTTCCGGACTGAACCATAACATTACTGTGAGCGAGGATGGAATGGACACACACTATGAGATAGAACATCTCAGCTCAGTCTCTCTATCTCTGCGCATAAAACGAAATGATGAAGAGATTAAATAGACGGAACCCCTCCTATAGAACTCGAGGCGAATCGTGTGGTTGGTCGGCTTAGGAATACGCTATCCGTTCTTGCGGAGCGTTCACGTCACCATCGCGGATTTCTTGTGGTCTTGGTCGTGGCTGCAGTCCTTTGGGCAATAGTGTTCCAAACTGCTTGTATTGACTTTGTGGCTGAAGGTTCACGTCCTTTTAGGGCATCATGGCTTGGAAATGGCCAAATTAGCTTGTTTGGCTATACCCTACCATACAATCTTGAGGGATGGGCCGATCATGATTATTTCTACATCAGCTGGGCTGACCAATTTCTAAGTGGACACCTACCCTACGCGGACCGCTTCGAAGTGCAAGAAATAAACGATTGGGTCTATTATCAGCCCTATTTTCTTCCCCCTCTATTTCTCTATGTTTGTGTCCTTGGTCGCGTTCTACCAATTCAGCCCTTCGGAATTGGGTTGGTACTCACTTTATTTGGCTATCTAACAACATTTCCAATATACGGGATTGCAGTTCAACTTTCAGAACGAAATGCGATTGGGATTGCATCTTCAGCAACCTACCTCTTCAATCCAGTCATTTTATACTACACCGTATTCCAATGGTTGAATCCTGCACCCTTTGTTTTCTTTGTGATGCTATCATTCTACTTCCTAATCAAAGGCTCTAGAACAGCTGGATTATTGTCCATGGTTACTGCAGCCTTCTTCAAACAGATTGCGTTATTTTTCGCATTGCCGCTTATTGCCAGCATTCTTGTTCCCTCAAAAAAACACAACGGTGATAGTAGCAATTTTACAATTAAACAACCCGACTTTTCATCATTTTCCAGGGCTACGAAAATTTCGCTCTGCTATGCCATTTTGCTCTCCATTCCATATATTCTGAATCCCCTAAGTTACCTTGGTTTCATATTTGGGCATATTGGATCAGTACATCTTAGTGATTATTCTACGTTGCCAGGACCAAATAGACCGATTACTGTAGCCGTATTATTCATCCTATTTGGAGCTCCTGAAGGATTAGTTCAAATTATTGATTTCCTCCAATCATCATCATTGTTGCTTATTCTAGGAGTTGTGCCAGTTTTCTGGAGTATGCTACGCTCAGGAGAATTAGGGGCGGATAATCAAGACTACTGGAAACATATTCTCTTTCTATCATTGCTTATGATCTTCTGGGTCCATATTTTCTCTCCTAGAGGTATTTTCAAGTACTACACCGTTGCTTTGATTCCATTTGTATGCCTCTTACCCTCAAATCGCGCCCTTTCCAGAAAATCTGAAAGAACATTGAGCCCTTTCTGTATAATCAACCCAATCCTTTTCTCCGTACTAATCCTAATTCCCGATCGAAATCTCTACATTGCATTTCTGTTATTTGCACTTCTCCTGTATGCAATCTTTGGCTATCGTGACAAATGGGTTTCTCTTGTTTCTGGCATCTATTATAAACGTAATCGGATGAAATCAAGTATTGTATCTACTAACGCAACGCTTCAAGTTCCCTATTCTTCTTCTCAATTTTCTTAGTTAGACTCTCGATTCGTTGGTCAAGCTTCTCTGCCTGCTCATCATATGATTCACGAGGCATAGCCCCTGATGAGTGTCTTTGTTCGATGTGTTCTTTCAGCTGTTCAACGGATTTGAGTTCTGATTGAAGTGATTTGATATCCTTATCCAGTTCTTCTACCTTGTTTTCTTCTTCAGTCATGAACTGCTTTGCTGGTATCATAACACCCAGCTGGTCCTGGGTTTTCTCAGCAAAATCTTGGAATTGGTCCCGAAGGCTTTCGATGTTGCTCTCCACATTGGAAACCTGCTTTGTAAGCTTCCCAATATCCTTCTGTAAATCGAAGACGGCATTTACAAGTCTTCGAAGTGTCTGCTCGGTTTCCTTTGAGGAAACTCCATCTTTTTCCGTAATCCTCTTTTCAGTCGTCTTCTTCACCTCCTGTTGATCGTCCTCTTCATCAAGAGGCGAATCGAGAGTAATTCCACTTAGCCATCGAAACGAGTTTAGTGCTAATTTTATGTTTCCTTTATGCTTCAGTCCTCCTCCCTTGCGGAAGACTTCATAGCTACCTATACACACGACCCTCCCTTTCCCAAATTGAGCAGCTGAAATAACTGCTTGGCTTGGAGGGTCTGCAGTATCGCTTGTTTTTGCTACTATTGACGCTTTATCGGCAACTTTGAGTGTACATGCTGAAGGCACTAAAATGTCCTTGATATCGCTTGTAAGCGGATGATTTGTGAACACGCTAATGAGCGGCATTGTGGGCAATCCTGCGTTATTTCTGTCATCTTTTGCTGCAGTGTTTTCAAAAGTGGTGCCAAATATTTCTGAGATTTTACTCATATTATTCATCAAACCTCTATCTCCTCCTGAAAGGGATAGAAGCATTAGTCCTCCTCCGTCCTTTACAAACTTCTTCAATGCATCAATTTCCGCTTGCCTAACTTTGGAGCTATTTGGACATCCCAAAACCATTACTTTTGCATGCTCTAAACTCTT
>JARGGA010000481.1 GCA_029210805.1 Candidatus Thorarchaeota archaeon | reverse complement strand
GCATAGTCCCCATTTTGGTGTCCATAATGAGTTCACTTGCGTCTCTGCGTGTCATTGGAGCTAACCTGAATGCTATGTCCTTGAGGTAGTTCACATAGATACCACCCGCACCGAACATGATCAGCGGTCCAAACTGAATATCTCTGGAACAACCAATGATGAGCTCCTTCCCTTTCTGTGCCATCTCCTGAACATCTACACCATAGATGATAGCTTTTGGCATGTGCTTCTTGGCATTATCAAGGATTTCGACAAATGCGTTCTCTACTTCTTCAGGTGTTCTAAGGTTAACTTGAATGCCGCCTATGTCACTCTTGTGCACAATATCAGGGCTGGCAATTTTGAGGACTACTGGAAATCCAAGTTCCTCTGCAAGATTCTTTGCTTCTTCCGAGCTTGTCGCAAGGCGGATTTTTGCCACAGGAATATCGTAAGCTTCTGCAATGGCATGAGCCTCGCTTCCTAACAATACACGCCGACCATCTTCACGGACGCTCTGGATTATCTGCTGCACCTTGTCTTTATTCGAATGAAAAACAGGAATGACATCTTCTTTCAGATTGTCTCTGTTTACCGTGTATTTGTAGAGTTCTGCCAATGCATGAACTCCACGCTCCGGGAAGTCGAACACTGGAATTCCTCCTTCAGTAAGCACAATTCTTGGATATACCATTGAATTACCTCCCATGAAGACTGCAACAATAGGTTTTTCGGGATACTTCTTATGGGAGTCCACAATTACTTGAGCTGTTTCAACGGACTTTGTCATAGCTTGTGGCGTTAGGAGCACTAGAACAGAATCTACATTCTCGTCCCTTAGTGATGCCTCAATACACAACCCATACTCATTGGGCTGCGCAGTTCCCAAAGCGTCTATTGGATTATAGACTGATGCAGCAGGGGGCAGATTGGATTTGAGAAACTCTATTGTTTCGGGGGTGAATGATACTACTTCCAACCCACCTAGCTCGCATGCATCAGTAGCCAATATTCCAGGGCCACCAGCATTTGTTACAATTGAAACTCTATTTCCACTTGGAAGAGCCATATCGTCGAAAACGTTGGCAACATCAAATAGTGCGGCCATGCTTGCAGCTCTACAAACACCACATTGTTTGAAGGCAACATCATATGCAGTATCACTCCCAGCAAGGGATCCGGTATGAGATGATGCGGCTCTAGCTCCTGCGGCACTAACTCCGGATTTGACAATGAAAATTGGTTTGTGCGGGATTACCTTTCTGCAAGCTTTCATAAATTTGGGACCATCTACAACAGACTCGATGTATAAGAGAATGAAGGTTGAATCTGGGTCTCTTCCAAATGCCTCGATGAAGTCCGCTTCATCTAGCTGTGCCTTGTTTCCTAGACTAACAAACTTAGAGAAACCGATCTTCTCCATCAAGCTCCAATCAAGAATACCTGTCATTAAAGCTCCCGATTGAGAGGCAAAAGCAATTGTCCCTTTTGATGGTGTCCCCGCGGAAAACGATGCATTGTAAGGCGAGTGTGTATTTACGATTCCCAAACAATTGGGGCCTTGTACAATCATATTGTACTTTTCTGCAACTTCAATAATCTTACGCTCAGTTTCATGACCATCGTGGCCAACCTCTTTGAATCCAGCTGTGATGATAACGAGCGCTTTAACACCCTTTTCACCACACTCCTGTACAATGGGGAGAACATGTTTCGCAGGAATCACGATTACTACTACATCGACATCGTTGTAAATATCTTTGACAGACCTGTAAGCCTGTTTTCCCATAATATCTCCACCTTTCGGGTTAATTGGATAAATCCTACCCTGAAATCCGCTATCAATGAGATTACGCATGACATCATTGCCAAGCTTGCCTTTCGTCGCTGATGCGCCAACAACTGCGATCGAGCGAGGATTGAACAGTGTATCGATACCTTTCTGTCTATCCACTATGCAGCACAACCTTCAGTGCGACTACGTCGGGAGCAAAATCACCGCATTATAATTCATACCATACAACTGTCAACGATTATCGATGCAAAATACGTTTCTTTCATATCTTTTCATTTTGAATATCGAGTGGGTATTACTCAATGCGCATCTGACAGAGAACGACCTTATGGATGAGTAGAGTGTATTCCTAGAAAATTTATGCTCCTACCACGATTGGCCCCGATAAGGAACTTGCCTTTTCAACAATATTACATGAAAGATAGGCAATTCTTGAATTGAATATCAGGTTGGTAATACCTACCATCATATAGGGATAAGTCACGCATACCAATTGAGCAAATACCGTGATAATATGTGGATGAAATTTGCTTGCAAGTAGTAAAAACGGTGATAAAAAATGAAACTCGTGACTCTTCATGTGCCCGAGAGAGTACATAGCTAGTCTATGACTCCGTGAAACCTACATTGATGGTCTCGAGAAACTCGTTGATAGCAATCTCTATCCAAACAGATCTGAAGCAATCAGAATTGCGATTAGAGACCTACTCAAGCGAGAACTCTGGGGCTAGAGAGTGGCCGATTTCGGCTACTCCCCTAGAGCAACATGTCCAAGATAGCTTAATCTATATTATTTGAGCGGAGAAAGGGAGTGCTCACCCCGTCTGAGTACTTGACGATGCACCTACACAATGCAGGGCGAATAGTATGATACCTGATTCCGCGATTATGC
>JARGGA010000480.1 GCA_029210805.1 Candidatus Thorarchaeota archaeon | reverse complement strand
TATAGGAATGCCTCAACGTAATTGAAATCAAGAGCGAAATACATGATCAGATAAGCAAGTCCTACAATCAAGCAAACTATGAATAATTTCCTTATCCTTCTAACGAAATCATTCAGCTTCGATGAGAGCGATGCTTCTCCATCCAAGAAGTATACGGTTAGGATTTCATACACAAAAAAGAAGAGTGGAACCCAAGCAAAGAGGAAACTCACAAACATTCCCAGAAAAATAAAAATTACTATCAAGACATAACTGGCGTTAGTATTCTCGTGGAAGTAATAATAGATTGAACCAAAGGCTAACGTGGCAACAATGGCATAGATATTTGCAAGATAGTAGATTTGTACCGCAGGTAATAACAGGTAGAGAAAGGCTATATAATTCGAAACTTCTTCATTGAACCAATTTCTCATGATGCCTCTAGCAAAGAATGAAGAGAGTAATCCCGAAACTACTGAGATACCAATTGCAATGAATCCTGGGTTTATAAAAAGAACACTGAATAGATAAATGGTCAACACCGCACCAGGTGGTTGGGTTTGTGCGTGTACCGTAAGCGTTGGTTGGATAGATTCGTAAGATGATATGAAATCAAGTGGATTGACAATATTCAATGCATCTGTATATATTTCATTCAGGCCTGAAATGGCGAGCTCGATACCAGAACTCCATCCATCAATTGAGTTCGATAATATAATTAGAAAAATGCCAAATAGAACCAGAGGAATGAATCTGCTAAATTGATAATTCCGTCTATACAATTCATAAAGGACGAACAAAGAAACTGCTAGCAAAGATATACCAAGAAGAATCCCGTCTGGGGTGGGAAATTCGAGACTTCCCCATAGCGGCCAAAGATTATACTGAGCGACCGCTTGCGTGGGATTGGGCACACCTCCTCCGGGAGGATACTGACCTGGTCCTTGATTACCAGGATTCGGTCCCTGCATCCGCAGAAAACTAAGAAATGAAATGGCTATTGTAAGCAGCATCAAGAAAGAGAAACCTATGTACCATTTGATGTTCTCTTTGGAAAACAGACGAGATTCATTTGAAACAATATCATTGACAGCATTCATTCTATATCCTTGGAACGAAAACCTTTCAAAACCATATATGATGGTTTTCCAGAATTGATACCTCATTACACCCAAATCTTGCCAAAATTGCGTGGTTACTGAAGTAAGAAAGTTAACCCCTTCTGCCTTCTATAAAGTGTCTTGAATTTTAAGTGCGATAGATTCCACTCTTTTGTAGACTTCGTCACTATTCATTCCTGATTCAATGATAGAACACACAGGATCGCCTTTATGGACTTCAACTCCAGTTGGAGACCTATCTACTGTACCTGAGTATGTTGAAAGATCTGGTACAGTTCCATCTCTATTCGCATAGACAATCATCTTCGTCGTAGGTGTGTACTCAGGGACTTTCTGCGGCAATTCGCCGTTACATGCAAGAATGTGAAGTTCACTCACAGAGATGTTCGCCGACCTCTCAAGCATTTCTAATGAACCTTGGAATCGCGGATTCACCTCAAGTAACCATAACTCCCCGTTGTGAGAAACAACATAGTCGATACCAATAGAGCCTTTGAGACCTAACGAAGCAGAAATCTGCTCCGAAACTCGACGGATTTTCTTCAGGATGCGTTCTTCTAAGTTTGCAGGGATTCTATTGCCACAATAAACAAAATCACTGTGCCTTCCAGCTGATGGCAATCCGATAAGCTGCTCTTGAATCGAAAGGCAATACGCATCTGTACCGGTACATAATACACTTGCGCTAACATCAAGTCCTAGCACATAATCTTGAACGATTCTTGGACCCAAACGATCAGTTTCCAGAAGCCTGTCATAAAATGAATCAAGCTGTTTGAAACCGGATATTTTGCGAATGCCGGTGCCTCCTCCCGAAGCCGTTGGCCGGATAACACAAGGAAATCCATTTTCTTTAGCAGCTTCAATAGCCTCATCACGTGTTTGAACCTGCCGATATCTAGGATAGTTGATTTCGTTATTGGTTGCCAAATCTGAAAGCCTATCACGATTTCGAGCTATTTGCATCAAGAGAGGAGAATTGCCTGTAATGCCATACTTGTTTTCTATTTGGTCGAGAGATGTAGAGTGATCATCGAATCCGCTACCTATCAGAACATAATCTAATTCCTGATCTGCATAGGTGTGTTGGAAATTATCTGAGAGTGATATATGTAAAGGGTCCTCAAGTGTTCCCCTTTGCCTGCTTCCAGGAACTGAAGATAGCACAGATACCCACTCTCTCGAACATTCATCCAAATCTGAGTCGCCCCAGTAATCAGACACGAATGCGAGCCCTCCACTTCGTTTTACGGAACATGCAAGTGGCCGAGCATTGAATCCAATCACTCCAACTTTCTTGTTTCTCAGAATCGATTTTTTGGCCTTCATTGAGTTGCAATAATCGTCACCACTTGATAAGGAATTGCCCTTTGCTTTTGCTACTTTGAAGGTGCTAATATACCATTGACTTTCATTAATTGTAGGGAGTTGAATGGGCATGGCATTGATAGATAATCTCGTTATGAAGAGAAAGTATGATTTGCTAAAGAGTATTGCAGGCAAATATATTTCAAAAGGCAGATGGCCGACATTTTTGAAAGCTGTAAAATCAACTTGTCCAAGTGGAAAGGCAC
>JARGGA010000479.1 GCA_029210805.1 Candidatus Thorarchaeota archaeon | reverse complement strand
GTAGAGAGTAAAGTATTGAATATTATAATGAAAAGAAGTAATGGGGCCAATCCTTTCATACTCTTAGCCCATCTTCGAAGAGATTTCGCTGCAGCAATCAAAGGAAGTAAGCAGGCAATAATAATCAATAGCGGAATGATTGTGATGAACATCAGTGAAATCGCTGCAAGTACTATAGAGAGTAGAAGTTTTGCGCGGGGGTCTAGATTATGAACCAATGAATCCTGACGAGTGTATTGGAATAATTCTAAGAATGACACACTATGTACCTCCAATTAATTCTACGATTACATCCTCTAGTTCCTGCAATAGTGTTAACCGAGGGGAAACTTCCGGGAATATACCATTTAGTGCTCTTGCTGCTTTCGTGAGCTCCGGAGGTGTAAGAGAGCATCTTTCAATAACAACATCATTTGTTAGTACAGTACCAGTAGGACCATCTGCAACAATCTTGCCCTCAGCCATTACAATAGTTCGAGGGAAGTTCTCAATTACAAACTCTATATCATGTGTAACACAGAGTACTGCACAACCTCTGTCATTCAGCTCCAATAACAGTTCTGAGAGATTCTGTTTCTGTTTCGCATCTTGGCCAATAGTAGGTTCATCCAGGGCTAAGACTTTTGGCTCAATGGCGAGAACAGATGCAAGAGCAACCCTTTTGCGTTCTCCTCCTGATAGGGAGAAGGGAGACCTCTCCATCAGTTCAGTGATACCCAATCGTGATAGGGTTCGTGAACACCTTTGGTTAATTTCCTCATCACTATAACCAAGATTCTTGAGTCCAAAAGTAACCTCTTTTTCAACTGTATCCAAAAATAATTGGTGATCAGGATTCTGCCAAACAAGACCAACTACTCTGGCAATCTCTGCAACAGACATCGTTGATGTATCGGCACCCCTAAGGAATACATGTCCTAATTGAGGGCGCAGGAGCCCATTCATTTGTTTAACCAAGGTTGTCTTGCCTGCGCCATTGGCACCCATAATTGCAACCCTTTCTCCTTCGCTAATATGTAGAGATACACCACTTAGAGCAGGATAGATTCCATCATATGCAAAATGGACATCATCAACAATAATCATCTCTGGTGCATCTCCTTAACAAGACTAGCCAATTCTTCTCCCGTCAAAGGAATTTTTTGAAGCTCAATCCCAAGTTTTTGTAATCGCTTGTATATCCCAGTCGCCTTTGGAATACCTACACCTATTTCCTCACAGATTTCGGATACAAGCACTTCACGAGGTAATCCATCTGCGACAATACTGCCTTTGTTCATTAGAAGAATGCGAGATGCGTCCCGTGATACTAGATCAAGTCTGTGCTCAACAAGAACAATAGTCATTCCCTGTTTGTTCAGATCGTTCAATATTTCCAGAATAGATTCTGCACTTCTTGGGTCGAGATTTGAGGTGGGTTCATCAGCCACGAGAATCTTTGGTTGCAATGCTAATGTAGCTGCCAAGGCCACTAGCTGTTGTTGTCCTCCAGACATCTCATGGGGATGTTTGTTTCGCAGATATTCAATTCCCATTCGTTCTATGAGATTTTCCACTCGTCGGCGAATTTCTGGGGGATCGATGCCAAGATTTTCCGGACCAAATGCAATTTCCTTGGCCACATTGAGCGTAACAAGCTGATTAGATGGATTTTGAAACACCATACCAGCTATAGGTGCTAAATCTGCAACTCTTGTCTCACGAGTGTTAATTCCTTCAACATAGACGTTGCCAGCAATATACCCACGATGGAACTGAGGTACGAGCCCATTAATTGCCCGACATAACGTGGTCTTACCGCAACCGGAAGGTCCGGTAATAACAATATATTCACCCTCATCGATATTGAAATTGATTTTGCGCAGGGCTAGCGATTCCGCTCCAAGATATTTGAAACTGAAGTCAGCGAATTCAACAAGCACCAAAGCAACATCTCCCAACCTATTCGGAACCAAGATCTTCTTGGTTTCTTAACACAGCCTCCCTTATCAGCTCGACTGAACGAACCAAAGCCTTTGTACGACCTCTCTTTCCGTTGGCTCCTGCTGCATTGGGATGGCCTCCACCCTTACCGTCGATTACCTCTCCGATTGGTTCCATCACATCAGTACCCAAATTTACTCCAGTGACTTTGTAGAACTCCTGAGTGCTTCTAGTACTGATACGAACGACGTTCTTTGATGGCTTGCCCCCAACTATGGCTACATCTGCGCCTAGTTCTATTAGTCCTCGGCAAGCACTTGCTTCGTATGCACCTATCTTTGCGGTAACAACTAACCATTCGCCAACATTATGGATATTCAGGCGCCCAGCCGCCTTTAATCTTGCAATTCTCTCAGACCTATCAGCTTTGATGATGAGAGCTCGAACACACGCATTGTAATCTGCGCCGTATTCAATGAGAGAAACAGCTGTTTCCAATGTTTTTTGGTCAGCATAGAAGAATCTACGTGTGTCAAAAAGCATCCCTGTCATAAGCAGATCTGCAGACAGTTTGGTGATAGGAACGTCGAGTTGAATATGCAATTCAGTTAACACTTCACATGCTGAAGAACGATCACTCTTGATTATAGTATAATCAGCAATCTCATGTATCTGGGGATTTTCTTCGTGATGATCAATAATCAAAACCTTCGAGGGATCAAGCAGGTGTTTTTTCAACTCAGGTCCCAATTGAA
>JARGGA010000478.1 GCA_029210805.1 Candidatus Thorarchaeota archaeon | reverse complement strand
AAGCCCTGCCCAGAGTAGACTCTTTAGACTCTCGTCAAGAACGGATTTTCCAATCCTTACAGTTGCAGAAAAAATCAATATTGGTTGGCCAGTATATTATATCGGAATTTGGAACGAGAATCAAGTCTATGCGGATCCAATTGGTTGTTTATTTCCACTATTAGTCGGAATTGTTGTTATACCTCTAATTATTGTCTTACTAAAAGCTGGGAAGCCAAACCGTTCAGGTGTAGTACTGCTTGCAATAGGTGCAATTACGTCGTTTTCCCTGTCAACTGCTGATGCGTTCCTAGCAAGACAGGGAACAATAGTCGATTCTCCAACTGCAAGTATATTTCCATTCGTTGTTGGACCCCTAATGGCCTGGTTCATTATTTCTGCGTGGAACCAAAAAGACAATACAAACACAGAAACAACTCAGGAAACAAGTTCCAGATCCTTGCTGATGTTGTCACTATCTGTATTCTCGATGAATGTGGTGTCTGCACTGATATTCGATATAGTAACTGCAATTTCACCCTACGGAATCATCCATTTGGGAGGCGGTGTTATTGCAGATGGTCTCATATGGGCACCTGTGATTTCGACTTGTGTTTTTCTAGTATTCGTCGTTCTGAGCAACATTCTCAAAGTGGGCGTTCCAGGGAACAAGCTTTGGACAGATGGTGCCTGATTCGAGATTGAATAGTCGCTCCTGAAATGAAGTCATATGATACAAAAACTAGAGGAGAAGAATACTTCTCCATCTAGAAAATAATCGTTAGAATCGCTCTATACGCGTTCAAGTTCAGCAAGTGCGGATTTCAGGTCCTCTTCGTCGAGTTCATCCTTGGCTGCGGATGGCTCAACTGCAAGAAACTTGTCCAGTTCGTTGGCAAGTTGCACACCCTGCTTCTTCATCACAAGACGGATCATACCAATGTTGACCTCGGCCTCGGATACAACACAGAGCACACCCTTACCACAGGCGGATGCGAATATCTTTCCCTCTGAGAATTCAGAAGTAACTATCTCGAGCTCACCAATCTGTAGGTTCTTGCCCTGCTCTTCGCTTGCACAAAATACGGCGCTTGCAATTGCACCAATACTGTCAGTATCAACAGCATAGTATGATAGCTTCGACACGTTCGCGATTGTCAGGCCGGTCTTATCGACGAGGATGACCTTTTTCACTCCCCTATCTTGTCGAACTATATCAGTCAGTATTTTATCAAAGGCTTTAGGGTCAGACATCGATTGCTATCTCCAATGCTAGTTCTCTATACATGTACTCAGCTCAGGTAGTTACTATTTATTACTTACGGGCATGAAATGTACATATGAAGAGGAATTGCGCATTTTGGTTCCCCTAGGGCAATATAAACATCTCTGCTATACAAAAAGATATCATATGTAGGCCAATAATCCAAGATACTTGCTATCCGCGGTTTAGAAGAAAATTGTTGTACACCTAGCTAGTTCGCTCTTCTAGGAGGGCGTTGGCTAGCTCCTCAATGATGTGTTTTGGGTAATCATCCATATTCATTCCACCATGTTCGTTTCGCGCCATCCGAAGTGTCTTTGGGCTAAATCACTACCTCAAGCCATACAAGGAGCGTTTGTGTGTTCAAGGATTTCTTGCGATTTTTATGGAATATGCCTTTTTCCATTCCTATATTCATAAACCCGTTAGGTCTTTTAGAATCTCATAGACCCTTTCCAATCTCAATTTTTCACTGAGGTCAGGAGAAGGTATTTCCATCAATATTATCTCCATCTTCAACACGCCTTCCTTCACTTTTACAGAAGCTGGAAGTCCAGCCTTGAAAAAATAAGGACCATACAAGGTTCTCGACTTTGACTCGATATACCTTGTTCTATACTGTATCTCTATTTTCTTCTGACGCCAATTCCAGAAATACTCGACACTCTCGATATTATCATAGCTCAAGAAGTCAAAATACGTCAAGCAAGGCATATTCTCAATATTGTCATAGTAGAGTCTCTTTAGTGTGTTATTGCCTACCTCAATTCCACTGTACGTACCACGGTGAACTAGGTTCCTGTTAGTCAGGGTCAATGCTCCCCACCTAGAACTCAAACGGCTGTCGAAGTGTATGATTGCTGGGTCTGTTAGGATGGGATATTCATCATCTAGAAGCAATCCCTTCTTTTTGAGAATGTTGATGAAGTAATGTTCCATCTGAAAACCGCTGTCGCCTGCATGAGATCGATGCTCCGCCACCAGAGTCTTGAATCGCTCGTTGTTCGCACCAACCAAGATATGTGCGATAACCGTAGCCAGTTCTGGGTCCATATCTAAGAGGCTCTCGTCAATAGATTCACACTGCTTGTTGGAAAGCGTTAGACCATCGCTCAGGACACGGGCCCCGAGGTCACGGGCCTTCTCTGTAACTTCCGAGGTCACGTTTGTTCCAATAAGCCTGACTAAGGCTTCGTAGAGGTCCTCGTTTGACATTATATCAAGAACCTCCCGGCAGCATATAAGATGTTCCAACACCGATAACGTTGTGCCTTACTGTGGACTCTCTAAGGAGTGAAGAACCAAAGTCGATCTCCAACCAATGAACTGAACTATATGACCGGCCTTTCAATACGGAGAATATCCTACTGAAAGTTTTACTAATTGGAGTGTAACCAAACTTTGCGGTGTCGACTATATATTTCGCTGGATTCTCTGCAA
>JARGGA010000026.1 GCA_029210805.1 Candidatus Thorarchaeota archaeon | reverse complement strand
TTTCTGGGAGCACTTCACTCTGGTGTCCAAGATTGTGCAACTTACAATGAACGGTTCTAGTGCTGTGAGATGATATGAAAGGGATGCACTCTCAGAGATTTCTATTGCCTTTTTGATTTCCGTAAACTTTGCACCCTTGGTTTCACCAATAAATCTGAGAATATCTCTCCGTATTTGGTGACTCAGAGTCTTGAAAACCTCTTCTTCCAAACTTCTAAGCTCATTCTTCTCTTCAACCATAGGATGTCACAAATCAAGTATGTATCCTTAGTAATATAATATAGTCAGTCAAGAAGATTTTACTATATCATTTTTCACAAGATATTGATCAGTGAATTTTACGAACGCGAGGGGACTCTGAAAATCCTCTTCACGTTTCGAGGGTTCTCATCTTTTCAACTAGTTCGATAGCCTTTTCATCTCCATGTTTTGCACGATACGTTTGAATGCCAATACGCATAACTGCGTTCCTTTGGCCAACTGGATTGTCAGGATCAAAATGAGTTGTAGAAGTATCACATGGAAATTCATCACATTGCCCACAGTATTCAACGTTATGCTCCGAGGCACACTTGAACAAAGCACACTCCCCCCACCATGGCTTACCTTGGGTCTGAACACACCCTGCGCATGCTGGTTCTTTTTTCCCGCCAAGGTTGGGACAATCTGTACAATAGGCCCCACAAGCGTTCAGGATTTTGATTTTCATGACAACTAGTGTCTTGCATACATGCAGATAGCCATTACACTCAAAATAAGTGAGAGGGGCTTATGAGCCCCCTTCTCAATTTCCTCAAATCAGATTCGTCTTGAAATTGGTGTGCTCAAGAATAGAGCCGTAATTGTTCCACCCTCGGGGAGTGCTGCGCCTTCGTTTGATGAACCAGGAGTTGGCACAGTGAACGTGGTCCATGTTGGATCACCGTCTACTGTTCTTCCATAACTGACATCATTAGTAGAACTTCCATAGGTGTAGGAATCAATAACGGTGACACCATCAGGATTGATGAAATTCACTGTGTCACCATCATTGTTCAAAGCAAGATTTGTAACACCCTGATAGAACACAACATATCCATAAGCTGGAATAATGGTTCCAGCTGGAATCGTGTACGGAGGTGTTCCGCCTGCAGTTATGTCATCTAGTATATACCCAGAGATGTCAACAGCGACATCTAGGGGGTTGTAAAGCTCAATCCATTCCTCAGTATAGAGAGTGTAGGGATCAGCCAAGAACTCGTTGATGAGAATTGAATCCCCAGGACCCGAGCTGACAAAGTTGGTTTCACCAGGCGTAGGAATATCGAAGGTTATCCAAGTAGATGCGCCATCTGTTTCCCGGCCATAGCTGATGTCATCAGTTGAGCTTGTGTATACAAAGGTATCAAGAACCGTTACACCATCTGGTGCGAGATAGTTCACGGTGTCTCCACCATTATTCAAACCGATTCCAGTCATACCTTCGTAGAACACGATGAAGCCATGAGCTGGGATCGTAGTACCTGCGGGAATTGTATAGGGACTCGTACCACCGGCTACTAAATCATCGAGCACATACCCAGAGATGTCGACAGTCGCATCCAACGGATTATACAATTCGATCCATTCTTCGGTATAGAGAACATACGGATCAGCAAGAAACTCATTGATGAGAACTCCATCGCCGTTTGGCAAAACAACTGTATTAGCCGCTCCAGGTGTAGGAGTATCAAACGTAGTCCATGTAGACGAGCCATCAGTTTCTCGGCCTTCGCTTATGTCATTGGTGGAAGTCGTGAATACATAGGAGTCAAGGATTGTTACGCCATCTGGCTTGAGATAGTTGACTGTGTCACCGGCGTTATTCAAGCCGATACCCGTCACACCTTGGTAAAATACGATGAAACCGTACGCAGGAATTGTTGTTCCAAACGGAATAGAGTATGGAGCAGTTCCCCCTCCGATTAGATCGTCAAGTACATACCCAGATATGTCGACAATCTCACCTAACGGGTTGTGAAATACTAGCATTCATTGGTTCAAAGAGGTGGATTTCTGCAAACTCGTATGTAGTCATTCCTGTCACACGTTGGATTATAGCCGAGAGAATGTGCGATGCTCCAGTTGTATACACCCATCCTTCACCGGGTGGATGGATGGCAGATTAAGAAAAAATTCGACAGGGTCTGAGCTGTAAAACATCTGGTTGTACATGTTCGAGGTGGCAGTGTAAGAAATATTGTGCTCATTCCAGTCAAGCCCAGTAGTCATTGTAAGAAGGTGTTCAATAGTGATCGAGTCTTTCCAATCACTTGGATTCTCAATTGTATACTCTGGGAAGAAATCAAGCATACATTGGCTCACATTGTCAATGAATCCCTCTTTTATTGCGATTCCAATTAGTGCAGAGGTGAAGCTCTTCGTGCACGAGAAAATGTGGTGTGAGCGATTCTCATTGTATGTGCCCCAATATTGCTCAGTGACAATGTATCCATTTCTAGTGATAACAAGTCCGTGAACTCGAGCTTCGGAGTCATTGATGAATTGAATCAGGTTGTTTAGCGCTGAGGAGCTCATGTTCTGTTCTTCAGGAGTCGTGCTAACCCATTGTGTATCGGGCACATATGGGGATATACGCATCTCCCGGGTTATTGGTGCGCTTGCTGAGGTTAGAGGAGTCGTTGTGATCATAAGAATAATCATGGCAACAAGAGAGACACTTGAGATTCGCATATTGAAAGGCCTCCCTCATTCAATAATAAGGATAACACATTGGCGCAATAAGCATTCGGAGAAGTAAGACATCGGCTATTTGTTCACTCTTTCCCTTAGGATGAATATACCAATGGCACACGTTGCAACTATCAGAGTAACACCTCCAATAATCCAATTCATTTCGGAACCAGATGCGATTGTTGGTTTTGAACGAATTGCAATATCTACTTCTGTAGATGGACCCGAACCAAAGTCGATATTGCCTGAAGGTGTGTTAGAGCCTATAGCGCTCATGATAAGATAGGCAGTATCAATAGAGGTTCCATAGACATTCTCCAAAATAGAACTCTGATTTTGACTCTGTTGAATATGCCAGCCAGTGACATCATGAAATGCTATTGATAATCCAAAGAACCTCAAAGAGGAGCCGCTAATTTCAACACTAAATGAGTCGGCGGGATTTGTGAGTTTGTACGCTCGAAGTCCATAAAAGTTCAAATTCTGCCGGTTCCTCGTATATGGAATCTCAATAGCATTTGAAATTTCAATGATGGAAATATCGAATTCTCGAAAACCAAATCGTCCGTCAGCAATCTCTACATTGTCAATAGTCAAAGCGGTAATCCAATCGAGAAAGAGAGAATTAAAGGAAATATCATAGCCAGATTCTTGTAGTGTAGTTTCGATTCCTAACGCACCATCGACTTCTTGTTGTACTAAATCTCTAAGAAATTGCAGCCCAAATCGTTCAGCCAGATAGAATGTAAAGAGGTACGCCCCACCATAATCTTTGGCTGCAACATCGAAATAGATGAGTGAGTCATCTGGACGATCGAAGAAATAACTGGTTCGAGAAGAAAGGTTGTCATATTGAGTAAAGTAACCAGCATAGTAAGTTGCATACTCAGCAAGCCCTTCTAATGCAAAATGGACTTCATCAAATTCATAGTTGAACCAGATAAGATGGCAGAATTCATGAGCTATTGTGCCTATTATTTCAAATGTGTTGTAGTATATATAGATCATTTCGCAGTAATTGGAATAGATGTGCTCGATTTCATTATACTGTGAGTAGTAGGTTGCTGTGTTTTCAGCAATCAGGATTATGATTTTGGGGTCATTATCAATATCGCCTATAACACCATCAGGATCTCCAGTGAGTTCGGTTACCAAGGGGTAGATTGTTGTATCAAACTCATCTTTGTAGAACTCGCATCTGGTAGTAGCCTCACTCTCACCTAGAATTGACACAACAGAGTCTTGCATATAGATGTAGCAGTATTCACCGATTGTAATTAGATAAGCGTCGAGTTGAAAATGAACATTGGATGAAAAATCAAGCTCCCAGAAGGTCCTAACATCTCCAATATTTTGACAAAGGGTTTCTTAGTTAGTATTGTCTTGATGCTTGTCGGAATCTTGTGGTTCAGAAAAGCAACTTCAACTGTGAATGCTAAATATCCTGCGGCGGGGAGAGATAACAGAATAGAGGCAATTGGGAGGTTGCTGCCAATGATGGCTAAAGTATCCCTAGTCACTAATTTCTTCTTACCTCTAGGTGTTGCAGTCTACGATGAGAACAGTCCAGATGGCATGCCAGACAACCAAGAAGTTGCCGCTGATTTGATATTCTCGATACTGGAAACATTCGCATTGGCATATTATGCACAGAAAATCATTGTTGATGTGTATAATTACAAAGATGTCAAATATGAATACTTCAGGGATCCCGGCAAGACATTTGGAAAGGCATTCGGGTACGCTGCCATTGGAGTTGGTTTCATTGGAAGCGCATTCTCAATGTTTGCGAGAACTCTCTTAGAGATAAAACACAGCTGGATATAGGACTTGAATGAATGGAGTTTAGTGAGGTTTATTCTGATGATGAATTCCCTCACTAACAACTCCTTTCGATTCCCTACAATCGTTAGAAAATCAAAATTTCACACGGTTTATATGATGAAACTTGACCAATCAACCAAAGTGGGGAAATCTCGTGAATCATGAAGAAACACCCAGTTCGATTGATGTGAAACAATGGGAAGAACTGGTTTTCAAGAAATTCCATGAAATGGGTTTGGACGAAATGGAAGGACTCAAAGTTAAATCTATAATAATTGACTTTGAAGAAACTGACCCTTCTGACGAACCTATTAGCGATCCTAACCTAACAGAAGATGGAATTTTTCGTATATACATAAGAAATACAACGCCTGAAAACGGTGTGAAGCATTTCTTCGCAACATTCGTCAAAGATATAGAATCAGACCTCAGCTTCCCAGTTCTGAATATTGTTGTGTTTCCTTTTCTTTATCCACTAGCTACATTTTCTATCTTGCTTTCTTATATCATGACATCAGTTCCAGCGGATGCATTAACTCGTTGGCTTGTTGGACCGATTCTTTTTAGTCTTCTAGTCCTTCCTGTGCTATTCTATCTTGAGTTCAAACAACGAAAGAAATCAATCGGTTTTGCAACGAGGGTCAAATCCCGGCTCTCCTCGCTCTCGCTGTTCACAGCGGAAGAAGTTATCCTGTACTCAAATCAATTGACAAAGAGAAAAGGTTCGGAGATTATTTACAGCTTCACGATGTATGTTATTGGATTCGGAACTCTCTTATTTACTCTTATTTAGAACTGATAATTAACGTAACTCTGGGGAAGGATCAACTTTCTCCCTCAATTCTGTATTATAGCTAGATACTATTCAAACTTATTAAGAATAAAACGAATGTAAACAGTTGAGATGAAGGCTACTCCGATTGCTAAAGCAGAGCGCAATTATCTGAGAGGTATACTCAGTGCGTTCCTCGAAGGCAAGAAGAATCAGAACTATGTTGTAGGATGCTTTCGCAATGTTCCCATCAAGGTCTATGATGAAGTAGCGAAAGAACTCTATACTTACTCCAATCAACCACGATTCAGAGAGCTCTATCAGATTAGGAAACGACTTCAAGAGGCTCTTATAACTAGTACATCAAGGACAAGATGGAGCCCCTGGGTCATCAGCTGTTACTAAGATTTCTTCTTTTTCTTCTTCTTTTCTTTGCGAGAAGTAACTCGAATACGTTCAACCTCTTCCGCTTCCTCGTAGATATCGTTCCATTGCTCAGGAGTTAGTATCTCCCTCAGCATATCCTTGCCACCCTTCTTCATTCGCTCATTAGTGTAAACAAGCCTCCTTACTTTGACAGGTGCACGCGGATCGTCAAACTCCTCCTTGTCATACTTGCGAAGAGTAATTTCCATATACTCGTGAAGATGCTCCAGCTGGTCTTCGATGTCATCTCGTTCCTTGTCGAGCCTGTAGTATTTCTCACAGATATCTAGCATCTCTTCTTCGAATTTTTCCTGTAAGCTCATCTCTGAAACCTCGCTCTCTCCGATAGAACCAACACTAGGTAATAATGATTCTGAATCCACTCATTTGCCTTTTAGAAATCTGAAGAATTTAGCACAGTTTTTAGGACTCACAAACAAGGCAGAACTGTCTAATCCTTGCCTTCGCTTGTACAATAATGTGTTCTTTCAAAAAAACCAATCTCATTGAATATGCTATCCATCCAAATCTACCTCACGCACTTCGGAAGATTGGTGATTATGAGGATTCTGAGAAAAATGATTACTATGGAAGAACAGGTCCGCTTTAAGCTCTCCAATAAAAAATGAAAGAGAGGGATTACCCCTCTCAATTAGGAATCGTTCGGATTTTCGCCAACATCTTCAAGGGAGCCTTTGTATCGACCTGGATCCACCCCTGCAAGTACAGAAAGAACATACTTGCTTAGCGGCTTTGCAAGTAATTCCAACACATTGTCAACATCATTTGTTTGGTCTTCATTACTCATTATTCAATTCCTCCAGACGGTCAGCTTTTCTCTTTGCACGAACAGATAACACAAATGTCAGTACTGCAGAACCAATTGAACCCGATATCAGACTGAACCAAGGAATGGAATAAAGCGCAATTTCTCCAGCATATATGAGAATTATCGAGAGGGCTCCTGAAATAACTGATCCTACTGCAAACATCGTGATGAGGAAGAAGCTGTTTCTATTTGGAGATCTTATGAAGAACCAGTTGGTGGATAAGAATAGTATCACTGAGAAACCAACTTTCAATTTCCTGATGATTCCTATCATTTTCGCAACTGAAACTGTAGCTAATACAATAGAGAAGGAAAATAGACCTGCCCCTAGCCAAAAAGCAATGTTTTCTGTACCATAGTTGATTCCCATTGGAATAATGCTTAGGATTGTAAATATGAAACCTATCATCATTCCCATCTGGCTTGCAAAAAGAGTCAGCTCCTTTCTAGGGCTCATCGACATAACTGCAGAGAGAACGCCATATTAATCCACTTTGGATTCCTTTGCGACCTGGTCCACAAGAATCAGCGCTTTTTTTCCAAGGTCTGTAATCTTGTAATCACTGTTAACTCTCTCAATCAATCCTGCTTCATTGAGTTCTTTCAAATGATAATTAAATTTACCACTCATGAGGGACGGATCAAGTCCGAGTACGTGCATGATTTCAGTATAGGTAGCACTACCTTTCTCTGAAACCTGCCTCATTATTGTTCTACGTGTTGAACTGGACAGAGCCTTCAACACATTTTCCGATTCTGAATTCATTTTCATTACCAGTAAATACGTAGGATTCTAGATATTTAATCGATTTTCACTAACTATTTTGACAGGCGTAATTGACCCTGTCGAATTTTCTTGACAGAGAATTTGGCCGGAATTCTTAAGTCGCGTTAAGTAAACGAACTATTTAGCTTATCCAATACTCAACAATCAACACACTGAGCAAATACAGGTATGGCATCTGGTACAGTGAGTTTCAATTACCTACCTCGAATCTCTGCTTCAGGATAAATTAGTGCCACTTCTTACGCAATGGAGGTAGATACAACGTTGTCAGATCAAGAAACAAGATTAGAGGACATGTGCTCTCACTACAGAAGGAAACCAGCTCGGAGAAGATATAGTGGGGCCGCGTACAAGTATTGTTCTTTAGAATGCATGACAGCTGAAAATTACCGTTTTCATATACCAGGCGCTTGTTGCTTTGGCATTATCTTTCCAATTGCCATTTTCGCATTGTTGTTAGCTCTTACTGGTACCTATCCCTATTTCCTAAATCCTTGGGATTGGATTCAGTTGATGGTGTTCATCCTTGGATTCTTCTATTTTGGGTACATCGTTGTTGTTGGTTACAGAGCGGCAAGACGAGAAAGGAATATGACTACTAAATCCGACTTAGAACATGAATGAGCCAAGGTGCAATTTTGGTTTCGTTAATCCACTCATAGGGCTCTTCGTTTTTCCCTAGAGGGTTATAGATGTCAACCACTTTGAGCTGAGATTTCTGGTAGGTTTCCATGTACGATTCGTGAGTCCAAAGAATATCCTCTACAGGTCTCTTATCTGCAGTATCCATCTGTATAATGAGAACTACGTCCCCACTCTTTGCATCCCGGTTTTTTGGGAAATCCTTGGTGGAAAATGACGCCCACTCGTGTGTGTATATCTCCGGATTGGAAACAAGATTCACTAATCTTCCCTCTTCTTTGAGCAGGTCTCGGAGGCCGCTGAGATTCATAACTTTCTGTCCCATTGTGGGTATGTTATCAAAAGGAAATGCCGAAAAGATGAGATCGAACGAACCGATTTCGAATTGACTGAAGTCTGCCTCCTCGATAACTCTGTAATCTCCTTCTGGGTCAAACTCTCTGGCTTTAGCTACCATCTCTTCTGAGATATCAACACTAACAGTGTGAAATCCTAATTTCTGAAGGAATCTAGTTGAACGACCTGAACCACATCCAAAGTCCATTGCAACCTTTCCAGTAACATGTTTGGAGAAAATGGTAGGCAAGTCTCTGAACGCCAGATAATACGTTCCCGGGAACTCAAGTTTTGAATATGCATCAGCACGTTTTGAGTCTTCATAGACATTGGAGAAGTCCATCGCTCTTCCTCGTTTCGGTTTCGCTAGCTCTTGGGATTTATCCATTGTGATTAAAGACAACACTTTTCCGAGAACTCACCAATCTGGAATTATTATGAAAAGTCACACGAAGTACCTGACCTTCAACGTTCCTGCACGTATGGATTTCGTGCACATAACTCCCCAAGTAGAGGATGCTGTTAGAGAAAGTGGGGTCAAAGAAGGACTATGCCTGGTTAATGCCATGCACATCACTGCTAGCGTTTTCATCAATGATAATGAACGAGGTTTACATGCTGACTACAAACGTTGGCTGGAGGAACTTGCCCCTAATGAACCGATTGATCATTATCAGCACAACCGCACTGGAGAAGATAATGGCGATGCTCATCATAAACGGCAGATAATGGGTCGTGAGGTCGTCATTGCCATTACTGAAGGCAAGTTAGACTTGGGAACGTGGGAGGCAATATTCTACGGTGAGTTTGATGGACGGCGACCAAAACGAGTTCTAATCAAAATAATTGGGGAATGAAGATAATCAAATTGAGTTCAATCGGTCATTTTCTTCATTTCCAAATCTCCAACTCGCTGTCGTACGATTCTGCCAATTCTATCGATTTTGGAGCGGATGTCTTCTATCTTCTTTGCTCTCTCTGCCATTTCTTCCTTCTTTATCTTGTCAGTTACACTGTATTCATCGTAGGCTTCTGTCCATTCTTGTCTTGTAGTAGAGAGCTGAGTTCTCAGATGCTCGTACATAATTTTCTTTACGTGAATTATATTCCTTAGGCTGAGAAGTTTGCCTTCCAAGTCTGAGCTAATGTTGGCCAATCCATCTTCTTCCAATTTGAGTTCTAGTCTGAGAGCATTGAGCTCAGTCATGGCTTTGCCGATTTTATCTTCTTTGAGATACTCAGAATCTGAGGGTAATAACGTAACAGAATCAATTCGTATACTTGCTATTGGAGTTACGGTTCCAATTTGGCTGGATGAAACATCATTATCTGTTGAACTGGAAACTGTCACTTCTTCATTACTCTGTAGATGATATGCTTCTAATTGTTGCACTTCTTCCACTTTTTCTTCAGCAAGAATTGGAGTCTTTTCCTCTGGTATGTAACCGGGTTGTCTTTTCTTGTACTCTTCAATCATCATACCTACCAATGATGAAAATGCCTCTTCGATATTCGCACCTGTTAACGCGGATGTTTCGATGAAGATAGCTGTGGCATTCAAATCATTGCATATCTTCTCAGAAAACTCTTCACCCTCTTCTGTGGTGACAACTTCGCCTTCTGGATTAGAAGGTCGAAGGTCTGTCTTATTACCTACAATAATCAGAGGTGGCAGATTTCCCATATACCCATGGGCTTCAACAAGCCATTTCGACGCACTATCAAATGATGTCCTATCTGTCACATTGTAAACAAGAACAATCCCACTGCTGCCATCGTAATAGCGTTTACGAAGATTCTGGAATAGAGATTGACCAGCTATATCCCAAATAACGAGGTTAGTAAGCACTCCTTCGAAATCAATAGACATCTGGGCAAAATCGACTCCCAAGGTTGGGATGTAGCTTCTCTTGAAACCCTCTTTCAAGTATTTTCGGCGAATACTGGTCTTCCCAACATAGCCGTCTCCAATCAAACAGATTTTGAATTGTCTACGTCTGATTCCGCTCATTATTGTACCCCTTGAAGGCAGCGCGGTTTATGTTACTCTTGTTTTTCCTTATAGTGGTATTCATGACGTTTATTTTGCATGTCGAAAGTCTCAAGTCGGCTTTTACTATTATTATCATTTGTATACTTAACCAATACCTAGTACCTTGAAAGTCTAACTCGGTTTTCCGAGTATTCATGTTGCATCATCTTCCTTGATATGGTGAGTATCATTTGGAGGAAGGAGGATGAGCAACGCAACGAAACCTCGAATTATTTGTCTTTCAATATGCTTGGCGCTATTTACTTTTGTTTTCTTTGTAAGCGCAGAAGCTGCAGTAGTTGTAGTCAATCCCTTGGAGGAAGTAGACCAACTCATGCACATGTGCTAGGCCAATAGTTTTCCTCAGAGTTGTAGGTAGAAACGAGACGCCGTTCTCACCGCAGCTGGTGTGGACCCCGACAAGGGTAGAGTCAAGGCTTTGCTAGCAGCCCTCGAAGGCGTAGACATTGATGAAGCACTGAAGAGTGCTAGGTGCTCCAACTCCCGACTTCAGTCAAGAAATACTTCAAGCCGATGCTAAGACTCATGGAAAATACCTGAGGAGGATAATCGAAGGTTTCAGAACCGCACATATTATTCATGGATTTGATGAGATACTGATTGACAACTCTAGCGGGATTTCTCTAGCTGCTATCAATTTTCTCTCTGCTAGTGACAAGTCAGTCCTAGTAATTCGTCCGGTCCGTTATGGTGTGGAAACAACCTATCATCTAATCAGTCAGATCTATAGGAAGCTCAAGTATACCACAAGTGGAGAAGTACGAAAGGACTTCCTTGTCTGGAATCAGGTGCCAATCCAAGACGGGTCTGTACTGGAGCCTAGAATCAAGAAATACTTGGATTACTGGACAGAGAAGTTTGCTGATGCATCAATTCACCCAGGACCGACAGTCCCTTACATGTTTGATGTCGTTGCAAGCATGATTGCTGAGAGTACTTTAGACTTGCCTAAGATAACTGGATTTCTCACCGAGCATGTTGAGGAATTATCAGCCCTCTTGTCTAAATAGGAGTTTCATTTGCTACGTGGAAAGAACAGATCATCATCTACAGTCTTTTTACGTTCAATCAACACACGGCGAAGTAGAGTAAATAGTGATTCATCAAGAGTAGAAATCAGTTCTTTTGACGAGAGACCCTTCCATGGTTTCTCACCGCTGTCTTTCAGCTTCGTCACCATCTTCAATAACTCATTCTTACTAATCCCATCACCGGCAGATTTCAGAATTCTCTGAGCAACAGGAACAACTGTGTCTGGTAGACTCATAAGGACGGGGAGGTCTTCCAATGCCTCATCACGTTGTCTTACAGAGTAGAACTTTCCATTGTAGGGTTTTAGACCGATTTCTGTTCCACGTTGCCAGAATATCAGGTCCGATTTTTCAAGTTTCGAGAGATGGTCATATACAGTCGGCTGTTCAAGATCTTTGATACGAGTCAGTGTCTTCGCAACAATACCATGTCCATGCTCCTTCTCATAGTCGCGTATTGTATCAAGCGTGTGCATTAGAGGGCGAGAGTAGATGAGGGGATTCTCACCTTCTGGCGAGATTCGTTTCTCAACCGACTGTTCGAGAGATGCAATCCGACTCTCGAATCTCTTCATTGTGTTTTGTATCGATGAGAGTTGTCTCTGAATAATTGCAAGTGCTTTGCTAATATCGGTATCACTCCCATCAGGCATAGTATATTCTATGGCATCTTTCCCATTATATCTTTTATGTATAAAGCTATAAAGTTTAAGGCTCTTCAATTTTCGTCATCTGGCTTGATATCGTCTTGAATCTCATCCAGATAGTCCAATGCGGTACCAAGGTCTTCTTTTCCTTCCTTAGGTACAGAACTCTTCTTCTCAACCTTCTTTAGTCGGTATAGAACAAATACTGAAACTACTCCAGTTCCTACAATTACAACTATTGCTAGAGCTATGATTTCCGGAGGTATTGTTGTTGTAACAGGAATCTCACGCACTGTGATTTTCAGGATAACGAATCGTGAATTATCATATTCATCGTAGACTGTGATGTTGAGAGGGTATTCACCAACTGGTAGCGTATCAACATCCTCCAGAAGCCCATTACTATTGATTGTGAAACGTGTGTCATTTACGGTCCATAAAGCAATGTCTGATTCATCATCTGCCACTAGTTGATATGTTAGGTGTGAGCCATAGAAGATGGTCGTATCCTGTGGAGTTGTGCTCCATGTTGGTGGAGTCGTATCCCTAACAGTGACTGAGAACGGAGCGTAAGCTGTATTCTCAGAGGAATCGGAAATTCCTATCGTGAGATTGTATATGCCTACTACAAGAGGCACTCTATTGGTAATCCTTCCTGCATCAATGGAGAAGTTTACAGAATCACTAATCCACCAGGTAATTTCGCCAGAAAGGTCAGATGCATCCAAAGCATAATTCAATGAATCTCCAAGTTCAAGGATTTGGTTCACTGGTAGTCCACTGTATGAAGGTGCTGTCGAATCTTCGATAATTATTGTCAGGATGGTGAAATCGCAATTGCCATGGTCATCGGTGACAGTCACATTTAGAGGGTAGGATCCGATATCTAGTGCACTTATATTGGTTAATAGGCCACCAGAAATCAAAAAATCAGTGTCATTTACGGTCCATTGAATCGGGGACAAGTCAAAGGCAACAAATAGAAAACTGACGTCATCACCAAGTTCGAATTTCTCCTCAGCCGTAGTTGTTACCCAGATGGGATCTGTAGAATCAATGACGGTAATGGTAATGTCAGCAAAGATATAGTTGTTCCATGTATCATTAAGCCAAATGCGGAGGACGTACTCCTGCACTTGGAGAGATGTATTGTTTGTTATTCGACCCTGCTCAACTAGAAAATCAGAGCTGTTCAGCCACCAGGTATGTATCTCTGAAAGGTCTGAGGCATTCACATCATAACGGAAGGGATTACCAAATTCTAGTTCCTGATCTGATGGAAATATTATCCAATCTGGATTTGTTCTGTCATCCACGGTGACTACAAAGATAGCAGTGGTATTCCATCCCCAATCGTCAAAGACGACGGTTTCGAGAGTGTAATTGCCAACAGATAAGGTCGTATCATTCCTAATGATACCATCTGAAAGACCGATAGAGAAGTCTGTGTTATTGATAGTCCAAGAGTCAATTCCTGAGAAATCCGATGCATTGAGGTCGAAGTAGAAGAAGTCACCTAATTCGGAGTACTTGTCTGATGGTGCATCAATCCACCATGGCTCTGTTGTGTCCTCTACAAAGATGATGAATGATGCATTGATGGTTTGTCCGTATGTATCATTCACAAAGACACGCAGAGAATACGTACCGACAGGTAATACAGACGTGTTAGTAATAACACCGTTTCCATCTATGATGAAGGTGCTCGATACATTCAACCACCACTCGTCTACATCAGATGGAACAGTCGAGTTCACATCATAGTAAAATGGATCAAAGTATTCGAGGTTTTGATTAACGGGATTAGGGTCCCACGTTGGTCCAGCTACTGGATATGCCCAGACTACATGAGTTGCGTTACTGCTGAAGATTGTGAAAACATTCCATGGGTCATCACCATCAGCGCTTGATATTCTGTACCCGTTCCCCGAAACCTAGACAAACCTAGACATTAATGTCTGGGACTGCTGTCCGCTCCACTCTCTCCTTCTTCAGATATGATACAAACAAAGAAACACTTGTAGCGCCTTATTTGCTCGCAAGGTTTTTCTTCCTGAGGGACTCATTAATATTATGTTTTTCAGCCAATTTCATTTTCTTTTACATACCGATTTGTCAGTGTTATCTATCTTTGATCTTGCCAATGAATCCCAATCTACTAAGCTCTGCTTCCAGCACTTGTAATTGGTTCAAAAGTTGTTGGCGTTCATTGCAGTATGCTGGTCCATCCATTTTTCCATCTGCAACTCTTGCATCTATTGTAACAAGGTTCTCCTTTATCTCATTCACTCGGTCACGTAGGAACTGATCATAGCTTTTGGAAGATACATAGTCATCATCCGAAGGCACGTAACCCGAGTCTATTCGTCCGTCTTGAATCTGATAGATGCGATCGGTTTTTCTCGCCATGCTCGGGTCATGAGTTACTATGATAACGGTTTTTTCCAATTCTTCGACAGTATCGCGTAGATAGCCAATCACTTGAAGTGCGTTCACTGTATCCAAGACTCCCGTTGGCTCATCTGCCAATATGATAGGAGGGTCATTTGCCAACGCGGCTGCAATGGCAACACGTTGTCTTTCACCACCGCTCATCTGGTCGGGATTATGGGAGAATCTATCAGCCAATCCAACTAATGTGAGAAGGTCTTCTGCTCTTTTTCGTCTGATGTATTTTGATTTTCCAAGAGCAATCATTGGAAGTTGGACATTCTCAAAAGCAGTGAGTGTAGGAATGAGATTGAGGTCTTGGAACACATAGCCAATAGTCGTGAGCCGATAGAAATCCTGTTCTTTTTCGGTCAGATTGTTTAGTATCTGACCATTTACCTCAACAACTCCAGCAGTAGGAGCATCTACTGCTCCGATAATGTTCAACAATGTGGACTTCCCGCTTCCAGAGGGCCCCATTATTGATACGAATTCTTTCTTTTCAACTGAAAGTGAAACACCTCTTAGTGCTTGAACTTCAAGAGAATTCGATGAATACACTTTCACTAAATCGCTTGCGTTAATTATACCCAATTGTATTACCTCACATTTTTTTGACCTTACCCGAAGAAAGAAACCAAAAGATTAGATACGTAGAAACAAGCATCCCTGCGACTTCCAAAAGTAGCCATAGAAAGGGAGCTGCATTGATTACAATATTGAAAGGAACAATATTCAAGACTCCAGAATTCATATTGCCGATAGCAGCCATCATAATGGGAATGCCAATTGCTACCCCGACTACGAGCGAAAGCATAAGATACACAGCAAAGGAGGTGTATGCAGTTCGGGTCCTTTGATTACGTGAAAAACCTCGCATGTAGTAAATTGAAAGGTCATGCTTCATTTCGTTTGCATAAGTGGAGGATATAAGAATCATTCCAATGAAACTCAGCATGTATGCAAAGATGATGGAATGAATTCTGATTTGAATTAGTCCTCCATAGCTCGGATTGTAAATTAAATGGTTTATTTCTTCATCAGCAAACTCCTGGATAGAAAACATATTTGATTCTTGAAGCTCGCTAAAGACTTCTGACGCGTTGGTTGATGCATCAAGGCGAACTAGGAGTCGCGTAGAGTAAACCATATTTTTTCGAAGATAACTAAAAGTATCGATTGAAATCATTATGCTACCAATAGAGGTGGAATCATGCATGTAGGGGGCTACTCGCAAAACACCACTAATTGTGAGATTGGTAGCACTAGATTCTGCAGGATTAATTGAGAGCGGAAGTACATCTCCAACTTTGGAGTCAAAACTTGATAGGAGATTCGCTTCCCCTAGACATGAATTGGTTTCCAGTTGAACCATGGCATCGAAGGGTGAGAGACCCACAAACCAATTCTCTTCAATATAGGCAGTATCCACCCACGAAGATCGATTTATGGCAACTATGTTGATTTCAGAATACCCTATGAACATCCTTGAAGTCTGGAGAACAGAGAAGAGTTCTATACCTTCTATTGTGTCGAGGAATTCCACTGCCGAATCTAAATCTGCATTATCAGAGAGGCCTAAATTGATATCTGAACCAACACGTGCCTGTATCTCTCTAGAATCATGATCATACTGAGAAATCGCCACAATTGGATTGACAAATGAGAGGACGATGAAGAAGGAAAGAATGAACACCAGTGAAGCGGTTCGTTTTGCATCAAAATGAACGCTTTTTGTGGAGATTAATCCTATATCACCTGAAAATAGACTACCAAGTTTGGATGAGAAAGCAGTCCATACGTTTTGGTTCCTAGTTAGAAGTGTTGCAATTCCATAAGTTAGGAGAATTGGACTAATGGTTCTAAACCATGAAACTGTCATGAAGATTACATTGATAGCAATAGTTGATGCAAATCCGGAAGAATTTGCCAAAAATGCATCAAAAATAACATGAAATCCAGCTAAGTCATAGATAATCTGAAACAATGCAGGAATCATCATCAAGCCTACGAAAGTGTTCCAACGGGATGACTTGGAGTGGATTGTCGCATCTGATGCGCGCAATTGATTCACAATCGACATATTCACAATTTCATACAATGAGAGGTACGATGCAATCACTGAGATACTAAGTGATAGCGAAACTGCAATAGCCAGGGTGCTTAGAGAGGATGGGGTGAACCAAGATTCCAGTGACAATGACAGGTTTGGAAAACGCCCATCCAGTAATCCTAGTGATGCAATTCCATACCCACCTACATACCCCAATAAACCAGCTACTATTCCTAGAATCGCAGACTCTGAGATATCAGCTCGACTAATGTCCTTTTGAGGAAATCCCCGGGTTCTCAGTCTACCAAATTCCATTCTCCGACGTCTGTGTGTGATTCGATATGCCACAAAGGATAGATAGCATGAAACAAAAACTACTGAGATGATTAAAGACTGGGCTTCAATTGATTGTAATCTAGCCCAACTTGCGATAGTAAGAAGAGTCGACCCCAAATGATTCTGAACTACAGAATGTTGAGAGGTTCCTTTTACAAGATTCGAAATCCCGTTTTCTATGGTTTGTATGTTTGAGGTCGCAATATCTATCTGCAGAGCATCAATACTTGCACGATTTACTGAAACAAGTATAGAGTGATCGAAACCAAACGCCAATTGGTCCGAGGGGGCGTCACTTTCAATACATCTCATAACACGTTCGTAATCGAGAAAGATGACATTCTTTTCCAGATTTACTCTCCTGTCAGTTTCATCCATAAAAATACCTTGAGTGATACTCTCTTGTGAGCGAGTCAGATTGATTTGTGATTCTACAGCTGTATCAATTGAAATCGTCCGAAACCCATTGATTCCAAATATAGTGAAGTTGACAATCAGATTGCGATTGGTTGTCGTATATTCAAGGAAAGGTCCATTTGAAAACACATAGCATTTGTTTCCTTCTGTGTGTAAACTCAAATCAGAGGGAAATGCACTTCTGAAGTACTCTGATTCATTAGAAACTCCAACTATAGTAACATTGTAAGAAGTTTCTTCCTCTTCAAGAGTATAAGCGATTCCTGCGAAAAAGGCATTTGCTTCCGCAGATGAAATACTTTGAATCGATTGGACTGCATCGACTAATTGTAGTGTTTCATTAATTGATATTCCATCACTCGGAGATAAAGACACAGTCATATCGACAAATACTGATTCGCTGGCCTCCTCAAATGCT
The DNA here is from genome assembly GCA_029210805.1 of Candidatus Thorarchaeota archaeon. Classification (GTDB taxonomy): domain Archaea; phylum Asgardarchaeota; class Thorarchaeia; order Thorarchaeales; family Thorarchaeaceae; genus MP5-2226. The sequence continues at coordinate 1,612 of JARGGA010000026.1, read as the reverse complement.
TGGCTTACGGTAGATGCTAATGAGAGGTTTGAGTCCACAAAGAGTGCGGACCCCAGTAGAAGAACCAGCAGGGTTAGTGCAGGAGTGGATTTACTTCGAGTCATTCGTCTCCATGCAAGTTTCCAAGATCTCATAGAATCATATCAACCTCCCTTTTCTCACATGGCAAGAAGCTCGTAAAGTCACAACTACGGCTGCAAAAACGGGAAGTATAAGCAATAGTGAAAACAGACCAACAGAAAATTGCGGCAATACAAGAGGAGTGGCGGCACCTTGAAAGGAAAATGTTACACCAAAAGCCGTTACGAAACCAACTAGAATTCCTAACAACATGAAAGGAGTAAGCGGAACAACCTCCCAGAAAAAGAGATTTGATAGAGTAGACCGCTCCAACCCCCTCTTACGTAGGGACCGAGTTTCTTCGCGCCGTTGATAACGGATTGATGCCATCAATGCCCAAACACCGAAAATAGCCAAGAAGGTAGAGAATACTACACCTACTATGTGAAGAATTAGAAACGTACTACTAAGTGAGGTTTCAAGCGAAGAATAATCTGTGTACGATTTTATTTTGTATATTGGATAGTTGCGTAGCTCTAGTTCGTTTGCAATATCTGATGCCTGATCATGGGAAGATAGCTTGATTAGAAGTTTGCTCTGAAATTCAATAATGTCTTCCAATGCATCACTCATTTCTAAACCAACATAGGACCATGTGCGCTCCGCTAGATATTCAGGATTCGATCCATCGGAGCCTGTGACAAGATTCGGTTCAGGTCCAAATAGGCCAGAGATTAGCAGAACCCAAGAATGGTCCTCATGGGTCAATGTAATTGTGTTTCCTATCGATAGCCCAAGTGAACGTGCAACAAGTCTTTCCAATATGATTGAATTATTGGTAGATAATGGAGAAGAGCTAAGATCATGATCATCAAACGTGAACGAATCATCTTGATAATATGCTGCTGATTTCCAGTTATCAAAAGATATCGCTCTTAATTCAATTAGTCCTTCAACAGATTCAAGAGCAAAATGCTTTTCCAGAGCAGTATTTGCAACACCATCAATGTTCATCAATTCAGGAAGGAAGGATGTATCGTTTGCATCTTTCAGGAGACAGCTGACGTCAGAACCATTTCCAGCAAGTGATTGATTCTCTGCGAAATTTAATTGCACATCTACATTCACGGAGGTCCATGTGGCATAGCCAAGAATCAGAGCGAGAAGCATTGCGAGCTGCATGTTCCTTGGAAGATTTCGGTGAAGATTCCTTGTGGCAAGCACTCCAATAGTTCCTTTCATCTTTGCAGAAATCCAAGATGACGAATAAAGAAAGCGGTTAGATACAGCTGCGAGAGAAGCAATTCCATAAAGCAATAGAACTGGTCCTATTGTAATGTAACAAATGAAATGATCATGTATTGTGGCGGAAGCGCAACAGACACAGGGTCATTCGATTGTGCTACTCAGATATGGTCACAGGTATTAACTACAATCAATCCTGGAGCACACTGGTCTCATGCAATGGCGTATGATCCTGTAGAGAATGCAGTGATTATGTTTGGTGGTTTCTCGGGAGAGGGTATGGAGGGTGACGATAGTTGGAAATTCG
>JARGGA010000477.1 GCA_029210805.1 Candidatus Thorarchaeota archaeon | reverse complement strand
CCCAACCGCCCGATGTGGCTAGTGCAATGATGGGTTTGTCAGAGAACCAAGCTATGGCCATCTCGCTAAGTGTTCCTGCTGAACCCGAGATGGCAATCACAGCATCCCCAGATTGTGCCACTAGGAAATTCCTTGAATACCCGAGTCCCGTGGGAATCGCAATATCGACGTAATCGTTTGCGTGATTCTTCTCAAGTGTAGGTAATATTCCCACTGTTACTCCTCCCTCTTTTTTGGCCCCTCGACATGACGCCTCCATTACGCCCCCGAGACCTCCACAGATAAGAGTTACTCCACGTTTGGCTATTGCCTGACCAACTCGCTCTGCAAGTTCTAATGCATCTTCGTAGCAATTTGCTCCACCAATAACAGAAATAGTTCTCTTCGGCATATGCTATTTTCCTTCCTGAGCTCTCTTACTCAGGACATGATGCATTTTGCTCTTTAGCATATTGTATGTCGTGTGTGACATCCTTTGATCTGACACTCTATCACTGGCCTCTTTAAGCATTGTCTTTCGTTTTATGGGTGTTTTGTATCCAAGTGAGAAAAGCGTCTGCTCAATTGTATCAATGTCCAAATTCTCATCTGGCAAAAACTTGTTACATTGAGTAGCATATCTAATCTGTTTATGTACATGTTGTGGAAGGTTTCCGGAATGAATGCCCCATATTTTTGCCAAGATAAGCAATGCTCTTTTACCAAGGTCCTCTGATGACCAACCTGATTCAAGTGCGATGATGCAGATATTGGAATTTCTTTTGCAATTGTTGGAACAGAATTGACAGGTAATAGGCGACAAATTGACTTCGCCGGTTCTAAGATCAATTGTGTATTGCCCATCAGCTGTATGAAGGATTGCGGAAGATGATGTAATCGAAGCACCAATCTTCTCGGCAGTTTCTTGGATGTGATGAATCTCTTCAACGGTGCATTCTGGGATTGAACGTCCCTCGTACTCTGGATAGTACTCCGGACAGTCTTCCACACGAATTCTGATTATGCATGGTACTGATTGTTCTCTGCTGTACTTAGATGCAAGGGCATTTCCCAGAGGAATCAGAGAATCTCTGATGTCAATATCAAGTTTCAATGTTGGGCTTGTCTTCGTTTTTTCAGCTACTATCTCAACTACTCTTCTGGTCTGTTTTGTAGTTCCAATAACCACGACCAGAAGTTTTGGATAGGCATTCTCATCAACCGCCTCGATTAGATCATGGATGTGGTCAAGCTGATCTCCAGCAAGAACAACGATTGCACCACTATGTCCGCGTTTGAAACTCTCATTAATACCCTTGATTTTTTCCTCTTGGGGTATTAGCCACATTTGCATAACAATCTCATGATTTGTTGTGCTTCTTGTACGAGCAACTCCAATTCCAACTCCAAGTGATGCATAGAGATGATATGCGATTGTTGATCCAGATACACGGTTCACATATCCCGCCATAAGAGCCGGATTGTGGCCTAGAACGAGAACTTTCTGGATCAGTGTGCTCCTGACCTCTTTTTGTTCTGTCGAATGGCTCACACCAGTACTGTGATTTTTCATCACTAATACCTATTGGTTATCACCGAAGGAGATAGTCCTACATATTGATGCAAGAATTCATGTATCAATATGAGCCTATAAGGCAAAATTCGTCATATACTAATGCCCAGCATGTATTGAATTCAAGTCACCAGTCGCGCTGCCTGTCTGGAATCCGGTACGTCAACAATACCTTCAAGAAATAATTGAGCTGGGCTGCAATACTCCCTACGCGTGGAGGTAGATCTCAACGAAACCCCGTCGATTCAATAAACACATTCTTCGAAGTGATGCTCAGCATCATCGCGAGGAAGACGATTTCCCTGATGTGATCCCAGAGATCAAATCCCAGACTCACATTGAGGTGGATAGGGATACTCCTGAGTAATAATTACTACGGATGTCCCTCACTTTTTCATCATTGATTATTTTTCTTCCTTGTTATTGTGCACTGATACTCCTTTTCCGAATGAACCAGATGATGACAATCACCAATGCCACTGACCCAATGAGTATACTGCCTATGACTAATGGGTTCTCCCAAGGATAGATTGGTCCATAGCCACCTTCAAAGATGATGGAATTTGAAATCACTGTGTTGAGTCCTTTATCTGTCGCCTCCACCCACATCTCAATATTGATGTCAACTGGAAATTGTTCGACTTCTGTTGTCCAACTGCCTGAGATGAGTGTGGCCGGATATAGGAATTCATCTGTTCCTGCTCTTACATGTACCGTTACATTCTCGACCCCAGAGAAATCATCTGTTATTGTTGCCCAAACTGACAAGTCTCCGGAGAAAATGCTACCTTCATATCCCCACTCTTCTATTTCTGGTGCCAGCATATCGTAGATTGACGCGTTCAACCTACCAATCCAATTCTCTGCTTCCAGCAATGTGTTGTAGCAGCTCATCCAATCCATATCATTATAGTAATCTCTTGCTTCATTGAACGTATCAACTACTTTCTGTTCAGCCGCCAAAGTCTGAGGTCGGGCCCACGGGAGTATATCTCCCTGTACTCCTTCAAAATCTATCCACAGGCGTCCTTCCATTTGGTCGAGATACGTTCCTTGTACCCAGTTCTGGTCGAATTTTCCAGTTCCATTGAAACGTCCATAATATCCCATAGGTGTGTAGCTGAAATCACCAACGTAG
>JARGGA010000476.1 GCA_029210805.1 Candidatus Thorarchaeota archaeon | reverse complement strand
GGTACCTTCTGTCTATCCACAACACATGTTGAGATTGAAGAGAATAGCGATCGGGATGGCACAGATTACTACGACGATAATTATAACGATCCGGATTCCGAGTGGGGTCTAATGTTGAAGATTTCCATATGGCAAGTTGAATCATCAACATATGTGCCACCTCCAACCACTACGGAATCAGCGACTGAAACAACCAATACTACCACTCCAGAGGACGACGACTGGTCCTCCTTCCTTCCTGTTATTGCCGTTTCGGGAGTCATCGCAGTTGTTCTAATTGTCGGTGTGATCTTCAAACAACGATAACCTCCGAGAAGAGAGATAGAGAGAAACAGGGACAGGTGCTCCTCCTGTCCCACACCTTTCTTGACCTTCAATGAGTGAACAGCAAATCATTTGGAGCAGTTGTAAGAATTGCTTCATTGCCACCTTCCCAAGAGAAGAGCACTTGGGAATATAGGACGGTTCCCTCCTCGATTGACGGGGAGAAGATTGTACTTCTATCGTTTGTAAACTCAACTACTGTACTCTCTCCGGGACTGATACTTAGTGGTGCAAAGAATCGTAAAACAGTTGTCAAGTTCAATGTCACTAGAGATTGATAGGTTGAGTTGTAGTATATTGTTACTCTTGGTGCGAAGAGGTCTGTAACTGTTGTATCTCCAATGTTAGTGATGTTGATTTTAATTACCAAATAGAATGGAGGGCCTTCAGGTGGAACTGCTGGCATGAAGTCTTGCCAGTATCCAGCCTCTGCCCAGATCAGGAGGCCTCCGGATGATACGATTTGAATTTCATTATCGGGAAATGTATCTGGCGGTGGTACTTGTTGGATACTAGGATCGCCAAGGAGAACCGCGACAACTCCAACTCCCACTATAGAAACTATCAAGATGCTGGTTAAAATCGCCTTCTTGTCTATCATAATGATTACGATAGTCTATACTCTACATTTTGATATAATACCAGAGTTTGGAACAGCCTGTACATTATGTAGAACAGGTTTTGAGGTATTTTGACCCATAATTGTTCAGAAAGAAAGAGAGTGGGGAATCGACTGACTCCCCTAAGTTTGTTGACAGTTGCGGTTATAGTTTGAAACCAGAAGCAGTATTCCCATCGTATTGCTGAGGAGTATCCCCACCACCATGTGGATAAGCTGCTAGTGCATAGGCAAAACAATCTTCCATCAAGGTATTCGGATTGCTACCATAGTGGTTCTTCAATCCATAATCCAGGAAATAGTATGTCCATGCTCCATTGTTGTGTGATGGGTCATCATAACCATAGCCATCATCTGTACAGGTAGTAGTGATGTAGATATTGGCATGGTTGGACAGAGCCTGCATCTCAGGGATGAAGCCGCCAGAGTAGCAGTGATCAAGGAAGATGAAGATTCGTGAGGCTACACTTGATCCAATGTAATTGTCCAGCTCAGTATCGTACAAGTTGCCATCTTCGCCATTATCTCCACTGCTGCAGTCCCACATACAGAGATAGGAGGAACCAGTGCCAGTACCAGAACCATGACCTGATGAGATGAATGCAATCACATCGTCCTCATCAGCACCATTGATCATCCATGTAAGAGATGCTTTCACGTTGTATTCGTTTGCATCTGCATAATAGCTCGGGTAGTTTGATGTGTGTCCATCCCCAAGCACTCGGATGTAGTCATAGTCCATGACACCATTGAGATAGTTATACCAATCAGTAGCATCCTCATCACAGTATGATAAGTCGCTAATTGCCTGATAATCACTGATACCAACAATTACTGCCCACTTCCTGACAATTCCATCGCCTCCGCCTCCACCTGAATTATCAACGGTGACGGAAATCTGTTGATAACCAGTATTTCCACTCGGGTCGGTTGCTTCACATCTAATTGTATGAGAAGAACCATCCGAATAGCCAGTGGTATCCCAATTATAGGATGATGCTGTAGAAACTTGAGCACCATCAACCAAGATTCTCCGGGAACTAATTCCATTTTCGTCTGAAGCAGTGAAACTAATTGTGGTTGTACCACTAACAGTAGCTCCATTCGCTGGACTATTAATGGTGACTGAAGGATCTGTTGTATCTGGTCCACTGTATGTCAAAGAAATTGTTAGGGCATATGAGCCAGTACCACTGTAGGAACGGACCATGATATACCAAGTGCCGGCGCCAGGATTGTTGTAAGTGACTTCCTCACCACCGCTAGTATATCCTCTCCAGTTGTATGTGCTTGTGGTCGGTGCTGCACCTAGTCTTCCATAGAGGTCAAAGTCTGCTGACCCACATGTCAGGACTGAGTACATGCTTAGGCAGTTTGCACCGACTTCCATGGTCCACATTTCAGTAGCATATAAAGCAGGAAGAGAGCTAGTTTCAGTAACACCACTCTCCAAAATGTTATCTCCCCCACCTGAACCATATGTGAGTGTTACCGTAAGGCCATAAGAGCCAGAGCCACTATAGGAACGTACCATGATATACCATGTACCTGCTCCCGGGTTATTGAAAGTGACTTCTTCACCGCCTCCAGTGTAGCCTCTCCAGTCGTAGGTGCTTGTGGTCGGTGCCGCACCTAGTCTTCCATAGAGGTCAAAATCTGCTGACCCACATGTCAGGACTGAGTACATACTTTCACAATCTGCATTGACTTGAATTGTCCACATCTCAGTAGTTCCAGTTGCAGAAAGGTAAC
>JARGGA010000475.1 GCA_029210805.1 Candidatus Thorarchaeota archaeon | reverse complement strand
ACCGAACAACATCCTGGACTCGATGTCTAGGATTGTATAGGTTTCGGGAAACGGTGGGCTAGAGTGATTTGTAGGATATGTGAGAAGCCATTTGAGGGTGAATCCTCGGAAACTTGTACTACCTGTAATTACCTTACTTCATATTCGAAGGGATATGCGATTCAAGCAGTGATGATGTTCTTTGGAATTCTCTTACTTCTAATTGGGTTATCGCCTGCCAACAAGTTGTTTGGAATACCGTTGGGATATGAAGGTGCTATCTTACTCATAGGTGCAGGATCCATATCTATTGCAGTTTCTCTTATTGCATGGAAAGTATCCAGAAACCGATTTCGAGTGAAGATGACGGAATCAGGTATATCATCTCAGAACACAAACGAATTGCTGAGAGTATTCGTGACGATTGGGCTTCTCTATTTGCCTCTCACTTTCTTTTCATTCATATTTCTTGCATTTTCCTCTGTAACAGGATATTTCTTAGTTTTTCTTGGAGATGGCGCCGGTGTTATCTTTTTTACAATATGTTTAGTGCCATGTGTATTCATTTTGGCGTTTATCAGGGGAAGCCTCAAGATAGAATGGCATAAGGTGGAGAGAATTGTAGAGCGGCCTCAGTTCATCGTTTCAGAGCATTACATTGTTACATCCTAAGCAACAACTCTTTTATCGAGATAAGTTTGGAAGGAGGCTCGTCGCTCAAGGGATATGGTGAACCCTTCAATGACCGAGTCTGTCCACGTATTAAAACATCCAATGGCCAAATACATCAGGGAAGATCGACAACCATGGATCTACTGTCCCGGTTGTTCCATCGGTATAGTAACTAGTATGGTCGCACGGGCAATTGATAACCTTGGTCTTGACTTCAGCAAAGTGGTCATAGTCAGTGGTATCGGTTGTACAGGAAGAACTTCTGGCTACTTTAAGACCGGCACATATCACACAACTCATGGCCGCGCAATTGCATTTGCTGAGGGAGTGAAAATTGCTAACCCCGAGTTAGAAGTTATTGTAATATCCGGTGATGGAGATTTGGCAGCAATTGGAGGAAATCATCTAATTCATGCCTGTAGACGCAATATCGATATCACCGTGGTATGTACCAACAATTTCATTTACGGCATGACAGGCGGTCAATTCGGTCCAACCACTGAACACCTGCGCTATTCGCAGACTAGTCCAAGACCGATTGGAAATCAAGAGCATCCCTTCAACCTAGTACAGCTTGCTGCATCATCAGGCGCAACCTTTGTAGCACGATGGACAGCAGTACAGGCCCGTAGAGCAACCCATTCAATTGAGAAGGGCATCAAGAAGGAAGGATTCTCATTTGTTGAGATTATTGGTGCATGCCCTACAGCATATGGTAGAATGAACAGACTTGGTGATGGTCTGAATATGCACAAACACCTTCTTGAGGTTGCAGAGATTCGGAATGGACTCCCACCTCACGAGGCAGAGATTGAATATGATCGCCGTATTGTCTGTGGAGAATTCGTGGACATTGAGAAGCCGGAGTACACAGCGGTTCTCAAAGCAGCCCATGAAAAGTTGAGGGAGGGGAAGTAGATGGCCCGAACTGAGATTCGAATTGGTGGCTTTGGTGGACAGGGTGTTGTTACCATGGCAGTGGTCCTTGGAGAAACCCTCTCACTTGTGGAAGGTAGACACTGCGTTCAGACACAGAGTTATGGTCCTGAAGCACGAGGCGGTGCCAGTAAGAGCGAGATAGTTGTTGACGACGAACTAGTTGACTATCCAAAGGTTCAGGAACCTGATATTTTTGTTGTACTCAGCAGGGCGGCATATCTTGAGTATATTCACGGTCTAAAAGAGAATGGTATCCTTATTCTGGATGAAGATCTTGTAGAAATCGAGGGAGACCTTCCAGCTGGTGTCAAAGTATACAAGGTTCCAGCAACAAGAATCGCAGAGAAACAGGTAGGTACCAAACAGGCTACAAACGTTGTCATGATGGGCGTTCTTGCTGCAATCACTGGCATTGTTACAGAAGATGGTCTTCGACAGGCAATCAAGGATCGATGGCCGAGATTTGTTGATACCAACTTCAAGGCTCTAGAACTGGGACTAGACGCAGGAAAGGCAGCTCTAGTAGCCCAATAGGATACATTGTATCTTCCAAGTTGCGCATATCATCCTCGCTTCCATTTGAATAGCACAACTAGCACCACTACAAGAGCGATCGCACTGCCTGAGATAATCCCAATTGAAACAAGATGCATAATAGTCAGATGTTGTTCCTCCCCCATTTCGTAAGCACTACGTATAGAACCATCAAGAAAATGAAGAGACCCAGCACCAAAGTTCGCTCCTCCACAGACACCAAAATAGGACCCACCATTCTCCACAAAATCAATTATGATTTCTTTTCCTTCATCTTCTAGTTCACTGGAATAGCTTGATTGTGGTCTACCGGGAAAGACAAGAATATCATAGTTATCTAACCACCCATCTTTGATGCGAGAGGCCGAGATGGCTTCTGCTGAAGCGTTCATCCATTCGAACATATTCTGAAGAGCAGTGAAGCTATGACTTAGGACCTGACTTCCTGTATATACAGCCACATTCACCCCACTCAAACCGTCAGTGAGTGTGACAGATTCTTCTTGTCAATCACATTCGCAGGTGAAAGAAATGCCATTGTCAATATCAGAAGAATAAGAGTTCCTGAAATTCTACTGGGA
>JARGGA010000474.1 GCA_029210805.1 Candidatus Thorarchaeota archaeon | reverse complement strand
ATTGGAAGATGCGCTCAAGGGCTTAGTTATTGACGGCGTGAAAGTTCACTTCGTGGCTACGGTCGAGCACCGGGGTGCAATCGTTCTTGAAGGCGAAGGTCTCTCAGGTAAGATTTCAGATATAGACCCTCATGAAATCGGAAAGAAAGTTCTTATGGCAGAACCTCTTGTTCCTGAGGCAAAGAAGACTGCTGATGTCATCAACAAGCTAGTGAAGATTGCGCATGAGAAATTCGAACATCTCTCTTTGAATGATGAAAGAAAGAAACGCGGATTGCCTGTCGCAAACGGGTTGCTCCTCCGCGGTCCTGGTCAGCATGCCGAGATTCCCACTCTCAAACAGAAATTTGGAATTACTTCAACCGTTCTAGCTGGTGGAGCACTATATATTGGAACGGCTAGATATGTTGGAATGCAGCACATTTCTGTAGAAGGACAAACCGGCCGAATCGATACTAATTTCGATAACATCGCTAAGAAAGCTATAGAACGTATTGAATCAGGTGATAATTACCTCTTCATACATATCAAGGCAACAGATAATGCAAGCCACGATGGCAATCATGCTGAGAAGGTCCTTGCAATCGAGCGAACTGATGAAATGGTTGGGAGACTTGTAGACCAAGTGGGAGATAAGATTGTTCTAGCTGTGACTGGTGATCATACTACACCTGTTGAGGTCGGCGAACACACATGTGATCCTGTACCTATCGCCCTTTGGAGCAATTTCCTTCGAGCTGATTCTATTGAGAAATTCTCAGAGATTGATGCATCGCGTGGTGCACTCTCTGGCATTCGGGGCATAGATGTGATGTCACTATTGCTCGGATATGCAGGCTACATTGAAAAGATGGGTGCGTAGGATCAAAAGAATTGGGTTTTGACGAGCTTCATTTGGTTCGTCGAATCCCAGCTTTTCCTACTGCTCTATACTCAAAGCCCTTCCCTTCTAGTGTCTTCTGATCGAAAAAGTTTCGTCCATCCACCACTGTTGCTGTTCTCATTTGATTCTTCAATTTATCAAAATCAATCGAGTTATACTCATTATGCTTTGTAACCAATGCAACACAATCCGCTCCAGTGACGGCTGCCTTAAAGTCCTGTAGGATCTCATGCGGGCCAAATTCCCAGCCAATTACAAATGGGTCATGGATACGTACGTTTGCACCTTTTGCAATCAAAGCACCAACAAGAGCCGCTGCAGGAGTATTTCGTGTATCGTCGGCGTTTTCCAAATACGCAGCTCCTAGAACTGTAACGATTGCCCCTTGGATATGTTTTCCTTTGGCGTTCAATGCGTTTTCAACAAGGTATGCCATATGGATTGGCATCTGATCATTAATTCTCCTAGATAGGGATATGATTTCAGGTTCAAGTTTCCAGCTTCCATATTCGTAGAGGCCGTGACGCAACAGCCACGGGTCCTTTGGCAGACAATGGCCTCCGACACCAGCACCAGGAATGTGCATCATTCTACTTGGTAGCTCATTAACAAATTCAATGACCTCAAAGACATTCACACCCATACTCTCACAGACAAGGGCCATTTCATTGGCAAATGCAATATTGACATCCCTATAGGCATTTTCAATGGTTTTTGATATTTCTGCAGTCAATACATCTGTGGTTCTAACAGGCGCTTTGCAGATTTTGGAATAAATCTCAAAAGCTCTTTCTGCGCCCTTAGGTGTCACTCCTCCAATGATTCTTGGGAGGTTCACAATATTGTGTATCAGTTTACCGGGCATTACTCTTTCATATGAGAATGCTAGATCGAAGTCTTCTCCTCCTCTGAATCCAGATTCTTCTTCAATGATGCTCTGAACTACATTCTGTGTTGTACCAGGTGCAACGGTTGACTCGACGACTACAAGAGCTCCCTTTTTGATTCTCTTACCAATATTGGCACTCACTTCTCGAAGAGACAAATACTGCGGGACATGCTGGGGATCAGTTGGGGTCTGAACATCTATCAGAATTACATCCGCATCTGACAATATCTCGATGTCATCAGTGACTCTGAATGTTCCCTTAGCAACAACTTTGGCAATTAATTCATCCAGGCCTGGTTCATCTCCTTCAAAGGGGGATTTGCCACTATTGAGGACCTCGATTTTCCAACCCGATCTTGATGATCGTCTTTGGAGTCCTGTTACATCAAAACCATCTACCTCTGCAAGTAATCCTGCGGCAGGGATTCCAACATAGCCCATGCCAATAACAACAATCTTTGTCACCATTGTATATGCCTCGATACAATCCTGTGGCCTAACTATAAGGTTCAAAAACCTGTTGCTGTATAGAACTTTACGGAATATATCCGAAACTACCAACTCGATACAATCAAAATACTCATGGTGATATATATGGCTGTAAGGAAGATACTGCATTTGGGAAATCCTGACCTCTATGAAGTATCGCAACCAGTTGAGAAAGCAGAGATTGGAACTCTCCGTTCTGTCATCTCAGACCTTCATGATACACTGCTGAATTTTAGGTCAAAGTACGGAGTTGGTCGAGCTATCGCAGCACCTCAGATTGGCGTTATGAAACGAATCATCTACATGTACATAGACAAACCTGAAGTCTACATCAATCCCGAGCTGAAAAATCTGAGTGATGAGAAGTTCGAAATCTGGGATGATTGTATGAGTTTCCCTGAATTGTTAGTAAGAGTTGAGCGGCACAAGAGATGTACAATTGACTATTTGG